>JBBJJH010000008.1 GCA_037623315.1 Halanaerobiaceae bacterium ANBcell28 | reverse complement strand
AATATTGTATTTATGGGGCGAATTAACTCGAAAAATTTTTACTCTTTAAAGCTGAGGATTGGACTTTTTTAAAAAGGCAGTAGAATTTCAGGAAAAATATTTACCAGATGGATGGCAGTGTCAAAATAGCTTTCAGACAAATGCTACTCTTCTTAATGATGAGTGGTGTCAGTTTTTGAGTGAGAATAAGTTCTTGATTGGTGTTAGTATTGATGGTCCTGAACGGATTCATAATCATTATCGTAAGAATAAAAAAGGATTAGAGACCCATCAGGATGTCTTACGTGGTATAGAACTTATGAAAAAACATAATATTGATTTTAATATTTTATGTGTAGTAAATGATCTTAATTCCAAACATCCTGTAGAAGTATATAATTTTTTTAAAGAAATCGGAGCAGAGTTTATACAGTTTATTCCTATTGTTGAAGCAGATTATCAAGAAAGCACATCGTCTACAGATGTGGGTCCTCGCTCAGTTAAAGCTGAAGATTATGGGAATTTTTTGATAGATGTTTTTGATGAATGGCTAAGGAAAGATATTGGAAATGTTTTTGTTCAGATATTTGAAGAGGCAGTTACTGCCTGGGCAGGACAAAGAGCTGGCCTATGTGTTTTTTCTAAAACTTGTGGTAAAGCAGCAATAATGGAGCATAATGGAGATCTGTATGCCTGTGATCACTTTGTTTTTTCAGATTATAAATTAGGTAATCTCAAGCAGACAGCTTTGATTGAGATGCTACGGTCTGATAAACAGCAAAAATTCGGACAAGATAAGTGGGATAAACTACCACAGAAATGCCTGGAGTGTAATGTTAATTTCATTTGTCATGGAGGTTGTCCTAAAAATAGGATAACTAATACTGAAGAAGGTGAAGAAGGACTAAATTATCTATGTGCAGGGTATAAAAAGTTTTTCAATTATATAGATCCTTATTGCAAGGAGATTGTGACTAGAGTAAAGAAACGTCAGGCTCCTAAATTGATTATGGAGGAAGTGAAGAAAGTACATGATCAAATTTGGGACCTAGGTAGAAATGACCCCTGTCCATGTGGTAGTGGTCGTAAGTATAAGAAGTGTTGTTTGCAACGGAAAAGTTATTAAGTTCTTTCACTTTTGAAAACAATTAATTTACAAGTCTTAGTAGTGATATGCTATTTAAGGCTGTTTTTTTTATGTATTAAGTTTTGTTAAGATCGCTCATTGACAAAAAGAAATTAAAATGTTAAACTACTTACATAACTTAGTTACACAATGCAAAAAACTTCTCTTTTATTTGCTAGAAAACTCTGGTTCATCCAAATTAGCCTTTTTATAGGCTTTATATATAAAAACTTAATTACACAAAGTAAAAAAGATGGCAAAACAATACATAGCTTAAATGGAGGTTGGATCTGTGGAAATATTTTCGTTTATTCTTTTTAATAATATCGCACCTATTTTTATAATTATTTATCTTGGTTATCTCCTAACAAGTAAGTTTGATTTAGATATATTTACTCTTAGTAAACTTAATTTTTATATTTTCGTACCAGCGCTTGTTTTTGTAAAGGTTTATGAAACAGAGATACAATTAGAGTTTTTGATTGCTATTTTATTTGGAATTATAATTTTAGCTTTATTAGCCATACTAGGTTCGACTATATCTAAAACAATGAAACATGGAGTTTCTATGGCAACTGCTTTAAATAACTCAATTATGTTCTATAATTCAGGAAATTTCGGACTTCCCTTAGTTATGCTTGTTTTTGCAAATACCACTTATGCCAGTTATGCTATTTCAATTCAGATTATGATATTAATGGTACAGAACTTAACTACCAATACTATCGGCTTTTTCAATGCTGGTAGAGGACAAATGCATTATAAGGACAGTATAATTAAAATATTAAAAATGCCAGCTATTTATGGGATAATACTAGCGGTTTTTATAAAATTTATAGGATTGGAAATTGATCAATATTTTTTTGGCCATCATTAGAGTATTTACAGAATGGTCTGATTCCAGTAGCTTTATTAACTCTAGGAACTCAATTATATCGTACTAAATTTTCCTTTAAAAATAAAGATGTTTATATTGCTAGTATTACCCGCCTACTTGGTGGTCCAATTTTAGCATTCCTATTGTTAAACTTGATGGGAATAGATGGTGTGATGGCACAAGTTTTATTTATTTCTTCATCAGTACCATCTGCTGTTAATACTGCTTTGATTGCTGTGGAGTTTAATAATGAGCCAGATTTTGCTTCACAGGTTGTAATGACCAGTACTTTATTAAGTGCTATAACTTTAACAATAGTTATATACTTATCTCAATATTTATTTCCTGTATAAGTTTATCCGGGGGCTAACTGCCACTAATACCCCCACTTCTTTAAGTGGGGGATCACTGCGATCTTCTATCCTAAACGCAATGTTGATCCCAGTACTACTACATCGAGTTAGGTCGAAGTGGCAATAACCTCCTGGATTCGTTTTAGGGCCTTTAGGTCATCCTTTAGGAAAACTAAGAACTCGCTTTATTAATGTCCTTTATTTCAAGATATATAAGAAGATAATAATATTATAGTCGAGGTAAAAGCAGACACTTAAACCTCTTATTTTAAAAAATGTGGTAAAGGACATTAAATTATAAATTTGAAACTAAATTATAATAAATTTGAAAGAAGGGGCGGTGGGAAAGTGAATTTGTCCGGTAATCTGGAATTAATGCATGAATTAAATACAAAGCATATTTTACGTGTAATTAGACAGTTTGCCCCAATATCACGCTCTGAAATAGTCGAGAAGAGTAATTTGACCGCAGCAACTGTATCGCGTATTGTGAGTAAGTTAATAAAGTTTAGATTGGTAAGAGAAAGTGGCTTTGGCGAATCAAAAGGAGGCAGGAAGCCAGTTCTCCTGGAATTAATACCAGATTCAATTTTGACTATTGGTCTTGATATAGAAATAGATGAAATTACAGCAGTAATAATAGACCTTGAGGGTAAAATTCTTCTTTATAAAGAGCAAGTTCTTGTGGGCAAAAAGGATGAAGAATATATTTTAAGGCAGGTAAATTTACTAATAAAAGAATTATTGAATGTTGAAGAATATAGGAATAAGGTAATTGGAATAGGTATTGGAATACATGGTCTGGTGGACTCTATAAAGGGGGTTTCCATTTTCCCACCTGCTTTCGATTGGGAGAACTTTTCTCTGGCTAAAATAGTATCAAAAAGTTTTTCTTTACCAGTTATATTAGAGAATAATGTTAGGGCCTTAACATTAGGAGAAAGTTGGTTTGGTCTTGCCAGAAATTTGAGTAATTTTATTTCTTTAAAAGTTGGAAGTGGGATAGGATCTGGTATATTTACTAATGGTCAATTGTATAGAGGAACAAGTAATTCTTCAGGTGAAATAGGGCATACAATGGTAGATGAAGATGGACCATTGTGTACTTGTGGTAATTATGGTTGTTTAGAAAGTGTGGCTTCTATACCTGCTATTATCAGACGTAGTAAAAAGGCTTTAAAGCAAGGGCAATCCACTATGATAAATGATTTGATTGCTAAAGACATAGAGAAGTTAAGTCCTGGAATAATATTAGCTGCTGCAGATAAAGGGGACAATCTTAGTCAGCAAATCTTAAAGGAAACAGGACATTATCTTGGCATTGCTGTAGCTAATTACATTAATATCTTAAATCCAGAAGCAGTAATAATTAGCGGTAATGAGCTTATATCTGGAGAGATTGTCTTAGACACTTTAAGGTCAACGGTAGAAAATAGAGCTTTAGCATATCCATTAAAGCATCTAAAAATTATTAATTCAAGTTTGGGAGGAAAAGGTGTTGCAATTGGAGCTGCAACACTTATTTTAGAATCTGTTTTTAATGTGGATAATAACGTAATAGTGGATATAGGTTTATAACTCAAACTTCGCAGATGAATTTATAGCATAAAGCCTGGTTAGCCATAACTTCATTCACCGAAAAAAGCTACCCCCAACTCCTCTTCCAGGCTATGAATAACAAAACAAACTAATTAGGTTTGATGCGCTGCCACATTGTTTTGTTAACCATTAATAGCCTTCCATGCGGGGTTGGTGCTTTTTTAACGTTCATTTAGCAAATGGCTAACCAGGAAGTATATTAAAACTATTATAGCAACTGCGAAGTTTGAGTTTATAATTGATTAGTAAGGATGTTAATTATAGAATAAGCTACTAAATAATAATGATTTATTAATTTACTAAAAGAGGTGAATCTTATGTCAAAAAATTTAAATCGTTTAAATAAGGAATATTTAAAGGAAAATCTACTTGGAACAGAGCTGGCTGATTATTCAGCTAAGATATTGGATTATCCAGAGAGAGTAATTCAATTTGGGGAGGGTAATTTCTTGAGAGCATTTGTTGACTGGATGCTTCATGAAATGAACAAAAAAGCTGTCTTTCAAGGGAGGGCTGTTCTTGTTCAGCCAATTCCAGAGGGAAGGGTTAGCAACTTAAATGAACAGGATAATTTATATACCCTTCTTTTAAGAGGAAAGCAGAATGGAAAAGTAATAGATAAGAGAGAAGTAATAAGTTCTGTAAGTCGTGGGTTGGAAGCTTATAATGAGTGGGATAAAGTGCTTAAATTAGCAGAAGATCCTCAAGTCGATATTGTTGTTTCTAATACTACAGAAGCTGGTATAGTTTATTCGCCTGAAGATAAATTAGATGATATACCACCTGAGTCTTTTCCAGGTAAGCTGACAGCATATTTATATCATCGCTATCAGTATTTCAATGGTGATAAGGAAAAAGGGATGTTAATTGTTCCTGTTGAATTGATTGATCGTAATGGTGATAAGTTGAAAGAAATTATCTTGAAACTTGCTGATGACTGGTCTTTAGGACAGGATTTTAAAAATTGGATTGAGGAAGACAATGATTTTGTGAATACCTTAGTTGATCGTATAGTGACTGGTTACCCTTTTAATGAGACAGAAAAGATAGAAGAAGAATTGGGATACAGTGACCAGAACTTAGACACAGGAGAGATATTCCATCTTTGGATTATCGAAGGTGACGAAAGATTAAAAGATAAACTTCCTTTTCATAAAGCTGGCTTAAACGTAAAATGGGTGGATGATATGACTCCATATAGAAGCAGAAAAGTTAGAATCCTTAATGGTGCACATACATCTACTGTGCCTGTTTCATATCTGGCTGGAATTGATCTTGTTCGAGATGCAGTTAATGATGGTTTAGTAGGCGAGTTCATAAAAGAAGCTATGTTTGAAGATATTATACCTTCCTTAGATTTTAATCGCGAGGAGTTAGAAGATTTTGCTGGGAAAATATTAGAGAGATTTGAAAACCCATTTATAGATCATAAATGGCTTGATATTTCATTAAATTCAAGTTCAAAGTTTAAAACAAGGGTTTTACCTTCACTAGTGAAATACATTGAAGAAAAAAATCAACTGCCTGAAAGGCTTGTATTCTCTTTAGCTGCTTTGGTTGCTTTTTATAAAGGGACAGAGGTTAGGGATAATAAATTAATTGCTTTTAGGGATGGAGAAGAGTATCAAATTAAGGACGATATTGAAGCCCTAGAATTCTTTAAAAATATTTGGAAAGCTTATGATGATAAGGATATTACAACAGAAGAGTTAGTGGAAAAATTCTTAGGAAATCAAGATTTCTGGGAAAGAGATTTGAACGACTTATCTGGACTTAAGCATGGAGTAAAGGTCTATTTGGAAAATATATTAAATAGAGGAATGAATGAAAGTTTAGAGGAATTATTAAGTTAATGTATTAATATAGAAAGTCCCAGTAAAAAAGCTACGGAAAATTATTATATGGGGAGGAAATAGAATGCCTAGTAATATTTTGATTGTAAATGAAGCAGATAATGTAGCAGTAGCCTTATCTTCTTTAAAAGCAGGTACAGAAATCTCAACAAAAAGAGGGAAGATTAGAGTACAGGAGGAAATCCCTAGGGGCCATAAGTTAGCTTTGGAAGATATAAAAAAAGGGGAAAAAGTAATAAAGTATGCTTTTCCCATTGGTGAAGCTAAAGAAGATATTCAAGTTGGTAATTGGATACACTCACACAATCTTAAAACTGCTTTGGATGGAAAGCAGGAGTATGAATATAATCCTAGTCCTGAAATTAAGGGCTTTACTGATTCAAAAAAAGATAAGATAAATAATAGCCTTCCTACTTTTAAAGGATACAAAAGAGAAGATGGTCAGGTAGGTATTAGAAATGAGATCTGGTTGATACCAACTGTCGGCTGTATTAATAAGCCAGTAGAAAAAATGGCTATGCTTGCAGAAGAAAAATTCAAAAAAGAAATAGCAGCAGGCAAGATAGATGGAGTTAATGCATTTCCTCATCCATATGGTTGTTCTCAACTTGGTGGCGATCTTCTTAATACCCAAAAGATTTTAGCAGGACTTGTCAATCATCCAAATGCAGCAGCTGTACTGGTAGTTGGTCTTGGTTGTGAGAACAATCTTATCGAAGATTTTAAAGAGATAATTGGAGAGCATAAGCAAGATCGGGTAAAATTTATGAATTTGCAGGATATTGGGGATGGTATAGAGGAAGGCATAAATCATTTAAGTAGTCTTCTTAGGTATGCGTCTAAATTCGAATCAGAAGACATCCCTGTTTCAGAATTGAAAGTAGGTTTAAAATGTGGAGGTTCAGATGCCTTCTCAGGTATCACTGCTAACCCTTTATTAGGTAGAATTAGTGACTGTCTTGAGGGATATGGTGGAACAAGTATTTTGACTGAAGTACCAGAGATGTTTGGAGCTGAGACTATTTTAATGAATAGAGCAGCAAATAAAGAAATATTTAAAGATACTGTGAGATTAATAAATAACTTTAAAGATTATTTCATGTCAAATAATCAGCCAGTGTATGAAAATCCTTCTCCTGGAAATAAAGAAGGTGGTATTACTACCCTGGAAGAAAAATCTCTTGGATGTACTCAAAAGGGTGGAACCAGTATTGTACAGGGTGTAAATTTATATGGTAGTCAAATAAGGGGTAAGGGCTTACAACTTTTAGAAAGCCCCGGTAATGACCTTGTTTCCACCACGGCCTTGACAGCAGCGGGAGCTCACTTGATTTTATTTACTACAGGCCGGGGGACTCCTTTTGGAGCACCTGTTCCTACTGTTAAAGTATCAACAAATACACCACTATTTGAGAAAAAAAGTAATTGGATGGACTTTAATGCTGGTAGTTTACTGGAAGGTGAGAAGATGGACGAGCTGGCTGATAAGTTTTTCAAATATATATTGCAGCTTGCTAGTTCTGAAATAAAAACTAATAATGAGAAAAATGACTATCGAGAAATTGCTATCTTTAAAACTGGAGTAACTCTATAAAGTGAAACTTATAATATCTTAGATATAAGTAATGTTTTTTTGATAGAATAAGTAATTGTGATAAAGGTAAACTTGATTAATCATTATAATTGTTTTGTTCACAGAAGCTTATTTATCAGTAAGCTTCTGTTTACTAATAATATCTTAAGATATATAAAACAAATATATAAGGAGTGATATTAATGGCTTTTCTAGATGAAAACTATTTATTGGAAAATGAGAGTGCCAAGAAATTATATGAGCAGGTAAAGGATCTTCCGATACTTGATGCTCATAATCATGGTGATGTTGAAGAAATAGTAGTTAATAAAGGCTGGAGTGATATCTGGGAAGTAGAAGCTGCTACTGATCATTATGTATGGGAAATGATGAGAAAGAGAGGAGTACCTGAAGAAAAAATTACAGGTAAGGCTAGTAATAAAGAGAAATGGTTGGCTTTAGCTAAAGTTTTTCCTGAGATAGCTGGAAATCCTACATATGAGTGGATTCATCTGGATCTGAAAAGGAGATTTGGTATTGATGAGCTTATTTCTGAACATACAGCTGAATTAATCTGGGAAAAAACAAAGTCTGCATTGGCAACTGATGCTATGAAACCAGTATCCTTATTGAAAGCTATGAATGTTAAGGTTATGTGTACTACTGATGAGCCCTTTTCACTTTTAGAAGACCATCAAAAAGCAAAATCTGAAATAGAAGGTGTTAGTATTTTACCTACCTGGAGACCTGATAAGGCTATGAATATAGAAAAAGATAGCTGGAAGGATTTTGTGGATAAGATGGGTGAGCGTTTTGATGAAGATACTTCTGATTTAAATTCATTTTTATCAGCTATGCAAAAGTCACATGATTTCTTTGTTGAAAATGCTTGTAGAGCCAGTGACCATGGTATCTTAGAACCTTACTCTTACTTTGTTGAAGATGCTATTGCTGCTTCAATTCATGAAAAGGCTTATAATGGTGAAGAACTTAGTGAGAAAGAAGTTAAAGATTATAAGGCTTATATCTTAGTTAAATTTGGTGAAATGAATGCAAAAAGTAATTGGGTGACACAGCTACATATAGGTGCTGTTAGAGATTATAATGATACTCTTTTTGAAGCACTTGGTCCAGATACTGGAGGAGATTTGTCAACTAATAATATAGAAATAGTAGAGAACTTGAAATATTTACTTAATAAATTAGAGGGAAGCAAAGTAGTTTTATATTGTCTTGATCCTAATCACTGGCCAACGCTGGCTACCATCAGCAGGGCTTTTGCTCATGTATCTCTTGGTGCAGCATGGTGGTTTAATGATAGTCCCCATGGCATGGAAGAACAATTAAAGTATATTTCTACTGTCGATTTGCTGGCTAATTTTGCAGGTATGGTTTCTGATTCTCGTAAACTGATTTCATATGGTTCTAGAATGGAAATGTTCAGAAGATCTATGTGTAATGCTATTGGTAAAATGGTAGAAAGGGGACAAATTCCTTTCCATGTAGCTTCTGATTTAGCTTCAGGTTTGAGTTATAACCAAGCGAAAGAGCTTTTCTTTAGCTAATATACTTTTTTACAAGTGAAAATAGATAAGATATTACCAGGAGACAGAATGCTTTGTTTCCTGGTTTTTTAATGTATAATTACTTTATTGAAAGAGGCTTTGTCTAAATTTCCTTCTTATGGTATAATTAAATTTGGAACAAATTAGCTTTACTAGAGTAATATGAATTTTGTAAAAAAATATCAAT
The DNA here is from genome assembly GCA_037623315.1 of Halanaerobiaceae bacterium ANBcell28. Classification (GTDB taxonomy): domain Bacteria; phylum Bacillota; class Halanaerobiia; order Halanaerobiales; family DTU029; genus JBBJJH01. The sequence continues at coordinate 132,913 of JBBJJH010000008.1, read as the reverse complement.
TTTAAAACAGGGAGGCAAACTTTATGTGTCGCTTAAATCCTAGAGTTGATTTTGCATTTAAAAAGCTTTTTGGTAGTGAAGAGAATAAAGATATTTTAATTTCATTCATTAATTCAATTGTAGATGAAAAACAGCAGATTAAGGATTTGATTATAAAAAATCCATATAACGAGAAAGATTTTCATAATGACAAGCTATCCATATTAGATATAAAAGCAGTAGATGAAAAAGATAACTGGTACAATATTGAAATGCAGATAACAGATCAGGAATATTATGATAAAAGGGCGTTGTATTATTGGGCTAGATTATATACAGGTCAATTAAAGTCTGGTATTAATTATGATAAATTAGAAAAGTCAATTGTTATTAATATTCTTAACTTTAATTGTTTGGAAGAAGAGAATTATCACAATATTTATGAATTACTTAACTGTGAATCTAAGGAGAAACTAAATGATGATATAGAAATACATTTTATTGAATTAGATAAATATGATAAAGATTTAGATGAGGTACAAACAACACTAGATAGATGGGTGGAATTTTTAAAAAGAGCTCACAAATATAATAGAGATAAAATACCCTATCAATTAGCAGAGGTTCAAAACTTAGAGAAGGCAATTAAAGTATTAGATACAATGTATTTAAGTGAAGATGAACGAGAACTTTATGAAGCTAGATTAAAGTGGTTAAGAGATGAAGAAATGGCAATTAAAACAGCAGAGAGAAAAGGGGAGAGGCGAGGCGAAAGAAGAGGAATGGAAATTGGCCTGAAAAAAGGACTAGAAGAAGGAATTGCAAAGGGAATAGAACAAGGAATAGAACAAGGATTAGAACAAGGATTAGAACAAGGGCTTGAAAAGGGCAGAAAACAAGCAAGAAAAGAACTTGCCATCACCATGTTGAAGAACGGGGTAAAAGTAGATGAAATTGCTAAAATGATGGAATTTACTGTGAAGGAATTAGAAAAGATAAATAAAAACATATAAAATAGCATCTTAAAGCAGAAGGTACTAATATAGTACCATCTGCTTTTTTTATGTGTGACTTGTAAATACAGGAAACAGTAGGTGCAAATAAAAAATATGTTGACATTGCCAAAATTATTACATACAATATAAGCTAAACGCAAGGATATTTTTGGGATATTTTCTATTAACTAACATAACATTATTGAAATCAAGATAACTGAAGGGGGTGCTTTTTTTATTTATTTAGGTTAAAATTTTGCTATACCTTAAAGTCCTTGCTGTATTCGCTTAAGGTAATTGTACAAGCATTAGATGTTTATGAATCAAAAAAAAAAATATAATAAGAGGTGTATAAATTTATGAAAAAAAGAAAAAGTATAGCTAATATCATATCTATTACATTGTTGTTATTACTAATGTCAGTTAGTGTTGTTTTAGCTGCACCAATTTTTAATGAAGAATTTATTGTAGAACAAGCAAATGGCACTGAAGTAACGGTCTTAGTAAGCGGAGATGAATTGTATCGTCGTGTAGAGAGTATAGATGGATATACTCTTATCGAAGATGAGGATGGTTGGATATGCTATGCCATGCTAAATGAAGATGGTACTGAATTAATATCAACAGGAATTGAATATTGGGGTTATGAAATTCCTGAGTTGACAGTTAATAATGAGCTTATACCAAAGCATATAGATATTAGTGAAGAAGCAAGAAGAGCTATAATAGAAGAAGCTAAAAGTAAATTATATCCTCAAGAGGAAATTGCGTATAAAGATGAGCATGAGACTTCGCTTGATTCTTTCAGTCTTTTGGTGCAGTCTAATTATTCACTAGACTCAGATTCATATATAGATGATTGGTTAGAAAGAATTCCTTTACATCCAGTACCTGATGAAGTTAGAGGCTTAGTTGTTCTAGTAGATTTCCCTAATGAAACAAGTCTATTTAGTGTTAATGATATATATAATTTATTTAATCAGGTTGGCTACGAAGGCCATTCGAGAAATGAAATTAATGGTTCAGTAAGAGATTATTTTTATGATGTTTCTGGTGGAGAGTTTGAACTTACCCATGATGTAATAGGATATTATACAGCAAAAGAAGAAAAAGCTTATTATAGTAATAGAGATAGAAGAAATGAGTTGTTGCTACAAATTATAGATGAGCTTATTGTAGAAAATTACGATTTTTCTACTTTGACTACGAATGAAGATGGGGAGATAATAGGTTTCAGTGTGCTTTATGCTGGATCTAGACGCCCTTTTTCATGGTCTGAAGGTTTGTGGCCACATAAGAGTTCTGTGGGACCAATAGAAGTTTTTGAAAATATATTTATAAGTGGTTATATGATGGCAGATATGCCTGGTAGCTTAGGAATTGACACGATTTGTCACGAATTAGGACACCTAGTCCTTGGATATCCTGATTTATATGATACAAGTCGTACTTCATATGGTACAGGGCGATATTCTCTGATGGCTCGTTCTTCCAGTTTACCACCATTAGATCCTTATAATAGAGTTATTATGTCAGGTTGGGGTGATGTAGTAGTACTTAATGATAAACTAGACGGCAGTCAATTTGAATTGAAGGCTGATCCTACTGGGAATCAGGATATTTATGCCTGGTTGAATCCTAATAATCCTAAAGAGTATTTTTTACTAGAAAATATTATAAAAGAAGGACGTTATAGTGATTATCCAGGAGAAGGACTATTGATTTGGCATGTAGACGAAGGAATGAATAATAATAGAAGTGAATATATGACTCCTGAGAATCACTATATGGTTTCTGTGGTACAGGCAGACGGCAAATTTGATTTAGAAAATAATATAAATGCTGGTGAGGAAGAAGATTTTTTTTATTATGGTAATAAAACAGAATTTAATAGTTTTACTATACCTGACTCAAGGTGGTGGGATCGTTCAATTTCTGGTTTGAGTATTTTTAATATAGGTTCTCCAGAAGAAGTAATGACTTTTGAAGTATTGGATGAAAGACAGGAAGCAATTGTTTTTAAAAATTTAAACTTAGAAGTATATATAAGAAATGAAGCTAATAAAATGAGTGGAGATTTGTATCCTGTTGATGTTGAGGAAATTGAAAGCTTAGCTATAGCAAACTGGAATATTGATTCTTTGCTTGGTATAGAATATTTAACAGGTTTAAAAAGGTTGAATTTAACTATGTGTGATTTGGTTGATTTAGCGCCATTATCAAAGTTATATGGCCTTGAAATATTGAATTTGGATTATAACTTTATTGATGATTTAAAACCATTAAGTAATTTAACAAATCTTGGGGAATTGTCCTTGGTGGATAATTATATTGAGGATATATCTTATCTAAAGAACTTAACTGCTTTAAATACTTTAGATATAACAGGTAATAGTATATTACCTATAGAAGCATCAACGCCAAACTATATGGCTTTAATGAATTTAAAATCTGCTGGCGTTGAGATTAAATATCAGGATAATTTAGATTTTATTGTAGTATTTAAAGAAGATAAAATAAGGGAAAGTGTTATTGAAAATCCAGATTTTAAAGAAAAACATGGATCTTCTCATATATATGGAATTGAAGTGTGGGGGATTGATCATCTAGATATAAGTGCTAATGGAATCAAAGACTTATCAGGTATCCAATATCTTAGTAATTTAAGAAGATTAATAGCTACCTCTAATGCTATAGAAGACTTAGAAGCAATAAGTAATTTGTCAAAAATGTTTCTTTTAAACTTGGAGGATAATAATATAGATAATATTGAACTGTTAAGTAATATACCGTCCTTATTTAGTTTAAACTTAAGCAAAAATAACATAGATGACATTAGCCCAATATTAGAATTTGAGAGTTATAAAAATGAATCACTTCGACGCTTAGATCTAAGAGGTAATCCACTAAAATATGATGCTATGGAAGTTATACAAGAGCTACAAGCCAATGGTCTCATAGTTTATTATTCTACCCCAGAATATGATGTCGTATCTTTTGAAGATCCCTTTATAGAGGAAATAATAAGAGATGAAATAGATAAGCCTACAGGTGATATATATTCTCACGAAATTAAAGATATAGAAGAACTGATAATAGGAAATCGTAGGATATCTTCATTGGAAGGGATAGAGAATTTAACAGGACTAAAAGTTATTACTATTGTAAGTGGCAATTTAAGTGATATAAGTGTAATATCAGGACTAAATGAACTTGAAGAAATAAATCTGTCACTGAATCAAATTGAAGATATAAGTCCGTTAAGTAACTTGATTAATCTCAAAAGTTTAACTTTGAGCAGTAATAGCATTAGTGATATAAGACCAATAAGCAATTTAACTAATCTTGAGAGTCTAAGTTTAAATAGAAATAATATAAGTGAACTGAGTCCTTTAAGTGATTTAACTAATCTTAAATATTTATCTTTAGTCTATAATAATGTGGAAGATATAACCCCCTTAGAGACTTTAACTGATCTAAATACACTTATATTATGTAGTAATGTCTTATTATCAATAGAAGCTTCAACACCTAACTATATAACTTTAATGAGCTTGAAATCTGGAGGAGTTAGTCTTAATTATGAATTTCCTGTAGATTTTAATGATAATAAATTAAAAGAAGCTATAATTGAAAATCCATATTTTAAAGAAAAGTATGGCTCTGATAATGTATATGGTATAGAAGTTTGGGAAATTAGCAGCTTAAACGTATCTAATATGGAAATAAATGATTTACTTGGTATTGAGTATCTTAGTAATTTGAGATCTTTGATAGCTAGTAATAATGATATAGAAGACTTAGAGTCAGTAGCTAATTTGTCAAATATTTTTGTTTTAGACTTGGAGGATAATAAGATAGATGATATTGCTCCATTGAGTAATATGCCATATCTATATAGCTTAAAATTAAATGATAATATAATAGAGGACATCAGCCCAATATTAGATTTTGAAGCATATAAAAATGGATCAATTACTGTTATAGATTTAAGTGGAAATCCTCTTAATTCTACAGCTATGGCAGTAATTGAAGAACTAGATGCAAATAGTGTTATAGTTCATTATTCTATACCTGAAGCGAGTGTAAATATAGAATTAGAAACTAAACATGGTAATATAAGTGATATAACTACTACATTGAATCCTAGTTTCAAAATTAGAAATACTGGTGAAGAGGATATAGATTTAAGCAATTTAAAAGTAAGGTACTATTATACAAGAAATGGTTCTGCAAATCAGAACTTCTGGTGTGATCATGCAGCAATTTTATCACCATATAGTGCTATTACTAGCAGTATAAATTCCTTATTTGTAACACTACCTGAATCAATAGATGGAGCAGATAACTATTTAGAAATATCTTTTGAGTCGAATGGTGGCTTTTTAGAAACAGATGCTGTGTTAGAAATTCAGACTCGGATTGCAAAAGATGATTGGTCAAGCTATGATCAAAGTGAAGATTATTCATATAGTGGGGTAGATAGTTACCAACAATGGGATAAGGTAACTGTCTATTATAATGGTAATTTAATATGGGGTACAGAGCCTTCTAAAAATTAATATTATTATTGATAATGAGTTTGAATAAATAGATAAAAGCTAGGTATGATGATAATTGTTTTCCTAGCTTTTATTTTTCTTTCAATTAGCAGAGGTTCAAAACTTAGAGAAGGCAATTAAAGTATTAGATACAATGTATTTAAGTAAAGATGAACGAGAGCTTTATGAGCGAGATTAAAGTGGTTAAGAGATGTATTGATAAGTGGTCTTTTTTAGCTGAAAGCAATAGTAATTATGGCTAAGATATCAAAATAATTGAATTCAATATAGCGTTTTGTTATAGACAAACGCTATTTTTTTATGTCTAAGGAATATATTACTTTCATAAATCCTATCCCTTGTGTACTTATAATACGATGGAACGACCTTTACTAATATTAAAAAAATAATTATATTAAATAAGGTAGCAGGTCGATGTCATTATTTAAAGGAATATAGTATTTTTTGTCGAATAAAGAGGGGTAATACATAATAATTTATAGAAGTAATTAAATTAAAAAAAGGAGTTTTTTGATGACTTATTCCAAAGTATCTTTAATCTTATTATCCATATTTTTTCTTCTCTTTAGTTTTCAGCCAGGAAAAGCCGGGAATTCTTTTAACTGGAATGAGGTCTTAGATAAACATGGTTCTATCATGATGTTGATGGATGCAGAGACTGGGTATATAGTAGAAGCAAATCAATCTGCAGCTGCGTTTTATGGATATTCTATTGATGAACTAAAGAAAATGAATATTGAAGATATTAATGTTTTATCAGATAAGGAAGTTGAAGAAGAACGAATGAAGGCCGCTAGAGATGAACGGAATTTCTTTGTTTTTTCTCATGAATTAGCTAATAAAGAGATCAGGAATGTTGAGGTTTATTCTTATCCTTATGAATATAATGATAGAATACTTTTGTTTTCTATTATTAATGATATAACAGCCAGATTAGATGCAAAGAAAGAGATTGCAAGACAAAAAGATAAATCTATTGTAGCTATAATTCTTTTTCTATTATTTCAATTTTTAATTATTCTTTTTTTAATAAAAAATATTATAAAAAGGAAGGCTTCTGAAAAGGAGATAAAAAGAATAAGTTTTCGAGATAAATTAACAGGACTTTATAATAGAAAGTTTATTGAAGAGCAATTTAAAAAGATTGAGTCAGAGGGAAAAACGCCAGTAAGTGTAATTATGATTGATGTTAATGGATTAAAATTAACCAATGATACTTATGGGCACAGTAGTGGTGATGAATTATTAAAAAGTGTGGCTGAAATTCTAAAAAGTTCCTGTCGTACAGAAGATTATGTTGCACGCTGGGGTGGAGATGAATTTATTATTCTACTACTTAATACAGGTGGTGATGGCTGTGAGAAAATTATAAAGCGAATAAAGAAGTATTCTAAAGATGCTAGTGGAGGTCTGATACCTATATCTGTATCCTTGGGTTATTCAGTTAAGGAGTATTCATACCAGGATATACATAAAGTTTTGCAAAAAGCTGAAGATAATATGTATAAAGAGAAATCAGTGGATAGAATAAAAGTAAGAAACATTATGAAAGAAAAAATATGCAAAAAGTTAGCTGAAAAGACTAGTGAGACAGAAGAACATATAGTAAGGATGAAAAAATTAGCTAATGAATTTGCTCAGGAATTGGATTTAGATGAAAATGATATAGAAAGACTTGATAAGCTAGTTTCTGTACATGATATTGGAAAAATATCAATTCCTTTTGAGATTTTAAATAAAGAAGGCGATTTATCTCAAAAAGAGTGGGAAATCCTAAAAACACATCCTGAAATAGGCTATCGTATTGCTTTTTCAATAGATGATTTAGTACCTGTAGCAGAAGAGATATTATCACATCATGAACATTGGGATGGCTCAGGTTACCCTAAAGGTCTTAAGGGCGAGGAAATACCAGTACTAGCTCGTATTATTAATATTATTGAAAGCTATGATGTATTAAGAAGTGAGCGACCTTATAATAAGGCAAAGTCTCATGAGGAAGCAATTAGAGAATTGAAGAAAGAATCAGGTACTAAGTATGACCCAGAATTGTTTGAACGTTTTATAAAATTATTTTAATGGATAATACTATATGTGAGATAGTGAGATAATAATAAATTTAAAATAAAAAATAGAGGAGAGATTTTAAATGAATGATTGGGAAAATCCAGGGAAAGTAGCTGAGAATAGATTAGAAGCTCATGTAAATCTATTACCTTTTCCAGACGAAAAAACTGCAGTAGCTGGTGAGAGGGGGTCTTCGCCTTGGTTTAAGCTTTTGAATGGATATTGGGATTTTTATCTTGCTGATACCCCATCTTTAGTTCCTGATGATTTTTATGAAGATGATTATGAAACAGAAGACTGGAGTAAGATTAGAGTACCATCAAACTGGCAGTTGGAAGCTTATGATCATCCTCATTATACAAATACTATGTACCCTTTCCCTGTAGATCCACCTAAAGTACCTACTGAGAATCCTACAGGATTATACAAAAGGGAGTTTTTTGTATCAGAAGACTGGTTGGAGATGGAAGTTTTTTTACACTTCGAAGGTGTAGATTCAGCTTTTTATTGCTGGATAAATGGAGAAAAAATAGGGTTTAGTAAAGGTAGTAGGGTTCCGGCTGAGTTTGATATTAGTAAATATCTTAAATCAGGACTTAACACTATAGCTGTTGAAGTTTTTAAATGGTCTGATGGTAGTTATTTAGAGGATCAGGATATGTGGTGGTTAAGTGGTATTTTTAGAGATGTATATCTTTATGCTACACCAAAACAATATATTTATGATTATTTCGTGAAAACTGAGCTTGATGATGAATATAGGGATGCTAGTTTAAAAATAGAAACATTACTTAGAAATTATGAGGAAAAAAATACGCAACATCAAGTAGAAGTTAAAGTCTTTGATGAGAGTGGAGAGATAGTATTAAATAACGAAACATCTATTTATGATCTTGATGCAAATAGTGAAACACTGCTAGAATTTGAGGAAAAGATTGATGATCCTGAAAAGTGGACGGCAGAAAGCCCATATTTATACACACTTTTATTAATTCTTAAAGATGAAGCAGGTAATATAAGAGGCATGGAAAGAAGTAAAATAGGATTCCGTTCTGTTGAAATTAAAGACGCAAAATTGCTTGTTAATGGTGTTCCAATTATGATTAAAGGTGTTAACAGGCATGATTTTCATCCTGATACAGGAAGAGCTGTCTCCTTAGAAGCAATGGAAGAGGATATTTTACTAATGAAAAGCCATAACATTAATGCAGTTAGAACCTCACATTACCCTAATGATGCCAGATTTTATGACTTCTGTGATTTTTATGGTATCTATGTACTTGATGAAGCTGATATTGAAACACATGGTTTTGGTGCTGTAAGAGACATAAGTCGTCTTAGTGATGATCCTGAATGGGAAGATGCCTATGTAGACAGAGGAAAAAGAATGCTAGAAAGAGATAAAAATCATCCTTCTGTTATTATTTGGTCTCTTGGTAACGAATCTGGTTATGGTTGTAATCAAAGAGCAATGGCAGCATGGATTAAAAGCCGTGATGATAGGCCAATTCATTATGAACACGATCACCATCATGAGGTGAATGAATTTGTTAGTGCTATGTATGCAAGTATCGATGATATTACTAGGCTTGGTGAAGGACAAGAACTTAAGTTAAAAGGTGTTGATCTCAAATATGAAGATTATGCTGATAAACCTATAATTCTCTGCGAATATGCTCATGCTATGGGCAATGGGCCAGGGGAATTGAAAGAGTACTGGGATACTTTCTATAAATATGATCAACTTCAGGGAGGTTTTGTCTGGGATTTCATTGATCAGGGATTAAGAGAAATTGATGAAAATGGACGTGAATGGTTTGCTTATGGTGGTGATTATGGTGATACTCCTAATGATGCCCAATTCAATATAAATGGACTAGTTTTTCCGGATCGAACTCCTTCCCCTGGCCTTATTGAGTATAAAAAAGTAATAGAACCTGTTAAAATTGAAGCAGAAGAACTAGCTAATAAAAAGATAAAAATTACAAATAGATTTGACTTTCTTTCATTAAAACACCTTAATTTAGTCTGGAATATAAGCGAAGATGGAAGGATTATTCAAAAGGGCAGTCTGTATGCGATTGATCTTCCGGCAGGAGAGAGTAGAATTATTGAAATACCATATAAAAAGTATGTTAAAATTCCTGGAGCGGATTATCAATTAAATATAAGTTTTGTTCTTAATACAGATACTAGCTGGGCAGAACAAGGATTTGAGTTAGCCTGGGGTCAATTTGAATTAGCAAACGTAGATTTTGAGAATAATGAAAATGCTGCAAGTGTTGTATCTAATAATATTCGTACTCCTTTTTCACCTCTATTAGTGGGAGAAAATGAACAGAGTATAGTAATAAAAGGTGCTGATTTTGATTTAGTCTTTAATAAGGTCTATGGAGTAATTGATTCATGGGATTACCAGGGTAAGCCATTAATAAATAAGGGCCCAAAGTTAAATTTCTGGAGAGCACCATTGGATAATGATAAACATTATATAAGAGATTGGAAAAATAAGAGATTAGATGATTTAAGACATCGTATAAGTAGTGTGAGTTCCAAAAAGAGTGATGACTTACTTGAAATCAAGGTTGAATCTACAATTGCAGCTCCAGTTTATGAAAATGGCTTTACTTGTGAATATATTTATCAAATTAAGTCTAATGGAGAGCTTAATATAAATATAAAAGGTGATCCTTTTGGAGAGTTACCTAATCTTCCGCGTATTGGTTTAGAATTAACTTTACCTGATGATATGGATAATGTAAACTGGTATGGTAGAGGACCAGGAGAGGCATATGTTGATAGTAAAGAAGCTAATAGGATCGGTCATTATTCAGCTAATGTTGATGCCTTATATACTCCTTATGTATTCCCTCAAGATAATGGTAACAGAACAGATATTCATTGGACTGCGTTTACTGATTTGAAGGGGATGGGACTATTTATTTCAGGAAGTCCGGAGTTTAATTTCTCTGCACATCGTTTTACTACTGCTGATCTTGAAGCAGCTAGACATATCAATGACTTGGAGTTTAGAAATGAAATTACACTTAAGCTTGATTATAAGCATCAGGGAATATCTAGCGCTAGTTGTGGTCCATTGGGACTTGATAAATATAGACTTGACCCTGAAGAGTTTAGCTTTAGCCTAAACTTTAGACCTTTTTCTATAGATGCTATTTCAGCAGTAGTTTTAGGGAGAGAGTATCGTAAGAACTAAGTATGAGTTATAGATTGTATTGGAATTAAAATATACAAGTATTATTAATCGGCAGCATACTGACTTTTCTACAGTCAATGCTGCCGATTAATAATTTAAGGGGAAGGAACATGAAAGGTAATCCTTTACATTTTACAGGATAAGGTAATAATGATATAATATATTTTAAGTATAAGTTTGTATTTTACAACTGCAAAGAGAAGGGGGTCTTTTTTATGTGTCGATTAAATCCCAGAGTTGATTTTGTTTTTAAAAAGCTTTTTGGAAGTGAAGAGAATAAAGATATTTTAATTTCTTTTATTAATTCTATTGTAGATGAAAAACAGCAGATTAAGGATTTGATCTTAAAAAATCCATATAATGAAAAAGAGTTTTATAATGATAAACTATCAATTTTAGATATAAAAGCTGTAGATGAAAAAGACAACTGGTACAATATTGAAATGCAGATAAGTGATCAAGATTATTATGATAAAAGAGCCTTATATTACTGGGCTAGGCTATATACCGGTCAATTAAAATCAGGTATTAATTATGATAAATTAGAGAAATCAATAGTAATTAATGTACTTAATTTTAATTGTTTGGATGAAGAAAATTACCATAATAAATATAAGTTATTAAATTGCGAATCTAAAGAGATGTTTATTGATGATATAGAGATTCACTTTATAGAGCTGGATAAATATGATAAAGATTTAGATGAAATACAAACAAGCCTGGATCGATGGGTTGAGTTTTTGAAAAGAGCACATAAATATAATAGAGACAAAATACCACATCAATTAGCAGAAGTTCTTAATCTAAAAAAGGCAATTAAAGTATTGGATACAATGTATTTAAGCGAAGATGAAAGGGAACTTTATGAAGCTAGATTAAAGTGGTTAAGGGATGAAGAAATGGCGATAAAGACTGCAGAGAAGAAAGGTGAAAGAAGAGGCGAAAGACGGGGATTAGAGATAGGATTGAAAAAAGGTCTAGAAGAAGGAAGGCTAGAAGGAAGACGAGAAGGTAGAGAAGTAGGTAGAAAAGAAGGTAGAGAAGAAGGAAGAAAAGAAGGAAGAAAAGAAGGAGAATATGAAGCAAGGAAAGAAATTGCAATTAATATGTTAAAAAGCGGAGTAAAAGTAAATGAAATTGCTAAGATGATTAGTTTTAGTGAAAAAGAACTAGAGGAATTGAAGAAAATTATTTAAAAAGTGTATAAGTATTTTGTGGCAGTTGCTGACTATAAAGAGTTAGCACTGTCTTTTTAATGCCTACTAAACTTTGTATTATCGTATTAAAATGGAGAAGACAATGTGTTTAATTGATAAAAAATTAATTATTAGATATAATAAAAAATAATAATATATACAGCTACTACGAATTAAGAAGAAAGTTTCAGGGGAGGGTAAAAAGAACTTAGGAAGAAGGCGTTTATGTGCCAAATGATAAGAATGACAGAAATAAGTTTAAGCTAAAGTATTATTTGCCAGAGTTTATTATGATCTTTACTGTAATCTCTATTATTATTTCTTATCTTTTAATTTACTTAATTGATTTACATAATATGGCTGGTTTGAGGGATTATCTTTTTTCTCTTAACCAGGTTTATTTCTTTTTTGATTATCATCCCTTTGTCTTCCATAACTGGTATCGAAATGGTGGTATTGCTGAAATAATGTCCTGGGTATTTTTAGGTGGTGCTGCAGTTAGCTCTGCTTTTATTGCGGGGAGAAGTCAGGAAAAGGATACTAGGGTATATCTTTTCTGGCGCATGATGGCAGTGGCTTTTATTTTTATGTTAATAGAAGATGCAGGTGATCCAAGACATACAATTCGTAGTTTTGTACAGGGGATTTATCGGGAGCCAATTCAGGGTACGATGGGGACTATTACAGAATTGATATACTTTTCTCTGATGGCTTTTATTCCTTTTTATGCCTTATTAAGATATGGAAAGGTCTTATTTAAATCCTTTCGTAGTCTTTTCTATACTATTGCAGGTATTATCTTTTATGCTATAGGAACAGGACTATCCTTTCTTGGTGATGCCATAGACTTATATCATAATCAGGGAGTTATTCTTTATGACTGGGTAGTTGGCCTTGGAGATGGAGAGCTAGCAATGATCTGGCAAAACTATGAGGCTGAAATTGGCTGGCGTTTTATTAATTATTTTTTGATGGACAGCCTTATAGAAGAGACATTTGAGTTGCTGGGAGCAGCAGCATTTTTTGCAGCAGTGCTTGCTTTTTTGTTTAAAGATTATAAAAAGATAAGAGATGATGGCTAAGCTAAGTTCTAAGAAAGATGAAAAAATTATCTAGATAAGATTGGTGGTAAGTATGAAAGTTTTATTAACTACCTTAAATGCCAAGTATATTCACTCTTCGCTGGCATTAAGGTATTTGGAGAAGTTTTGCAAAAAATATCGGGAAACAGATTATCAAATTGAGCTTAAAGAGTTCTCGATAAATGAACATCTGGATCAAATTATGGCTGAGATTTATAGAGCTCAGCCCGATGTAATTGCTTTTTCTACTTATATCTGGAACAGGGATGATATTTTTGAGTTGGCTGATAAACTAAAAAAGGTGCAGCCTGAAATTACTATTGTCATGGGTGGGCCTGAAGTTTCTTTTGAAGCATTTGAAACAATGCAAAAGTATCAATATATAGACTTTATTATTAAGGGTGAAGGGGAAGAAACCCTTAGAGAGTTACTGGATGTACTTAAAGAAGGTAATATATCGTTTAACAATATAGATGGGCTCCTTTATAGGGTAGAGAATAGGGAAAAAAATAGTAGCTTAGAAGATGATTTAAAGCAAAATAAAGAAACTATTATAGAGATAGTAGAAAATCAAGATCGTACTTTGATTATGGACCTGGATAAAATTCCTCGTCCATATACAGTTTCTGATCTAAAAAACCTTTCTAATAAGATTATCTATTATGAGGCTACTAGAGGTTGCCCTTTTAATTGTAGCTATTGCCTTTCTTCAACTTTGAAAGGAGTCAGGTCTTTTTCTATGGAGAGAATAAAAGAAGACCTTATCTTTTTTATAGAGAATGATATACCTCAGGTAAAGTTTGTGGATAGAAGTTTTAATGCTGATAAAAGAAAAGCATTAGAAATCTTTGAATTTTTACTGGATAATCAAAAAAACACTAATTTTCATTTTGAGATTATTGCTGATCGTCTTGACAGAGAAGTAATTGAGCTATTGAAAAAAGCGCCAGCTGGTCTTTTTCAATTTGAAATAGGTGTACAGAGTACTAATCAAAAGTCTTTAAAATTGATACATAGGCAAATGGATTTAGAAAAGCTGGCTGCTAATGTTATTGAACTTAGAAAAAGCAATAATATTAATCTTCATCTTGACCTGATTGCCGGATTACCTGCTGAGGATTATGGTTCTTTTAAAAAGTCTTTTAACCAGGTATATGCGTTAAATCCACATGTTTTACAATTGGGTTTCCTAAAACTTTTAAAGGGTTCTGAAGTGAGGGAAAGAGCAGAAGAATTTTCATACAAATATAGTTCTTTGCCTCCTTATGAGGTTTTAAAAAATAAGGATATATCTTATGCTGAATTGTTAAGCTTAAAAGCTGTTGAAGATTTATTGGATAAATATCATAATTCTGGGGTCTTTGAAAAGTCACTAAAATTTATATTCTATCAATATAAAAATAGATTTTTTGATTTTTTTAAAGACTTTTCAATATACTTTGAAGAAGAAAATCTGCATCGTCGCTCTCACAGTCGTAAGTCTCTTTATGATATTCTATATAATTTCTATAAGTCACATATAAAAAATGACCTAAAGATCTTTGCTGAATTTCTAAAGTACGATCTTATTTTTAATAACCCTGGTGCTAAGCTGCCATTCTGGGCGGAAGATATTGAAATAAAAGGTTTTAAGGATATAAGATATAACTTTCTTGATAAAGATAAGAATATTGTAAGATATCTTCCTGCTTATCAAGGTGAAAGTGTAAGAGAAATACTAAAGAAGGTTAGCTTTGAAGTTTTCAATATTGATGTGGTAAGTAAGCTTGCTAAGAGCCAGCTTGATTATCATTTATTAGAAAAAGACCTTGGTGATTTGTCTTTCTCTGAGAAGATAGTTTTATTTGATTATGGTGATAGCAACAAAAAGAGTAATGCCTTTTTACTGGAGAATTTTAATTAAGCTATAGAAACATATTTACTATCATTTTTATTATGAACTATATTGAGTATTTAGCAGACTTAAAGAGGAGGAAATAAAAAATGCAGTACATTCAAAATCCAATCTTAAAAGGTTTTAATCCTGATCCATCAATAATTAGAGTAGGGGAAGACTATTTTATAGCTACTTCAACATTTGAATGGTTTCCAGGAGTACAGATTCATCATTCTAAGGACTTAGTAAATTGGCAATTAATAAACCGACCACTCAATAGAACTTCCCAGTTGAATATGAATGGTAATATAGATTCAGGTGGTGTATGGGCACCATGTTTAACATATCATGATGGGATTTACTATCTTATTTATACAGATGTTAAAACTACCCATAGTTTCTGGAAAGATACTCACAATTATCTTCTTATGACAGATGATATATATGGTGAATGGTCTGAGCCTATCTATTTGAATAGTAGTGGCTTTGACCCATCTTTGTTTCATGATGATGATGGGAGAAAATGGCTAGTTAATTTGGTTTGGGATCATAGGAAAGGGACTAATAGATTTGGGGGAATTCTTTTACAGGAGTATTCTCCTGAAGAGAGAAAATTAATTGGACCTGTAAAAAACATTTTTCCAGGGACTGAACTGGGATTAACTGAAGGCCCTCATCTATACAGGAAAGGTGACTATTATTATTTACTAACTGCTGAAGGTGGGACTAGCTATGATCATGCAGTGACCATTGCCCGTTCTAAAAATATAGACGGTCCTTATGAGGTACATCCTGATAACCCTATCCTTACATCAAAAGGGGATCCTGATCTGGAATTACAAAAAGCTGGTCATGCTGATTTGGTTGAGACAGAAAAGGGTGAGTGGTATATGGTACACCTTTGTAGTCGTCCAATTACTGAAAAAAACCACTCTGTTTTAGGCCGCGAAACAGCTATCCAGAAAATAGTCTGGAAAGATGATTGGCCTTATTTAGAAGATGGGAGTAATAAACCAGCGTTAAAAGTTCCTGCACCGGAGCTAGATGCAAGTAATAGAGAAGAAAAATCTAATAAAATAGTTAGAAGATATGATTTTAATACTGAAGAATTAGATATAGATTTTCAAACATTGAGGATACCTTTAGGTGAAGATTCATTATCTCTTAAAGAAAGACCTGGTTATTTACGTTTAAAAGGAGCAGAGTCTCTTAGATCCAAACATCATCAAAGCTTGATAGCAAGAAGACAGCAGGCTTTTAGGTATACTGTTACTACCTGTCTGGAATATGAGCCAGAGACATTTCAAGAAATGGCAGGTTTAGTTTGCTATTATAATACAGAGCATTTCTATTATCTAAACTTAAGTTGGGATGAAGGTAAGGGAAAATGTTTGGGAATAATTTGTTCAGATCATGGAGATTTTGACCAGCCATTGTCTGATGAAATATCACTGGAAGGTTTTGAAAAAGTATATTTGAAAGCAGAAGTAGATTATGAAAAACTTCAGTTTTATTATTCTACAGATGCTGAAAAGTGGAAGGCTGTAGGGCCGGTACTTGATGCCAGTATCTTATCTGATGATTATGTATCCTATGATGGAAGATGGGGTTTTACAGGTGCTTTTGTTGGGCTATGCTGTCAGGATTTATCCGGTCAAAGGAAGGCTGCTGACTTTGAATATTTTGATTATATAGAGAGATGATTGTTTTAATGGACAGGAATTTATGTACTTTTTGTTGATGAATATCGCTAGTAGAATCTTGAAGTTCCATATTTCTTTAATATACATGTAAATAAGACGCTAGGGTAGAAATCGGGCTATTGGAGCCCGATTTTGACTTGTATCTTAAAATATGTAGTATTTTAAGATACATAGTAAGATATGTCTTGTATTTATATATTTTTTTATATACAATCTTAAGCAAAGATCTTTTTATGCTCAAAAGTCTGCACAGGATTTTCTTACTAGTTTTTAAAAAAATTGAGCAAAGATTTTAATCCTTAAGGAGATGATTAAAGAAAAGTGGATTCGTTTAAACGATTTTTAGCTTACGTAAAACCCTATTGGTATTATATTTTGCTGGCTGCTTTTGGAGGGGTAATAAAATTTTGCTTACCAATGATTTTTCCCCAGGTGATGAGGCATTTTCTTGATAATATCCTTGTTAACGCTAATAGTATTAGTGATCTTGTAAGGAATGAGTATATAAGAGAAATTCATTATTATTCACTTATATTAGTTGCTATGTATTTGTTTGTCGGAATACCAGGAGTGTACATACGTCATCATTATGCAGGTAAGTTGGCTCAGAGTGTTATTTTTGATTTGCGTTATAGTCTCTTTCAACATATTCAAAGAATGTCTGCATCTTATTTTGATAAGAACAAGTCGGGAGGGATTGTAGCAAGACTTATCAATGATATTCAACTATGTCAAAATATGCTAGGTAATGCTATGACTAATATATGGATAGATGGCTCAATACTTGTCTTTTTATTAATTATTATGTTTAGAATGGATGTTGTTCTAACATTAATCAGTCTTTCTATTTTGCCATTCTATATTTCAATAATAAAAACTATTGGTACTAAAGTTAAACATAGTAGTAGATTAGTACAGGATGAGATAGAAGATATGCAAGGAGATGTACAGGAAAAGATATCTGGCTCAACGGTTATTAAGGCTTTTACTATGGAAAAGCTAGAAGAGAAAAAATTCTATAAAAAATCAACACGTTTATTCAATTTCAATATGATGAGGGTAAAGCTTTCTGCATTAAATAACGCCCTTAATGGCTTTTTGGTTAGAGCTGCACCAGTTATAATTATTTGGTATTCTTCGATTAGTATTTTGCAGGGTAGATTAACTATTGGAGAAATGACTGCTTTTTATGCATATTTAGGAATGTTCTATATGCCGATACAACGTTTTTCACAGCTTAATGTAGTATTTTCTAATTCAATGGCTGCAATTGAGAGGGTTTTTGAAGTTTTTGATGAATCCCCGGATGTCAAAGAGAAAAAAGATGCTATAAAGTTAGATAAAACAGTAGGTAATGTTGATTTTGTAGATGTTTCTTTCGGATATGAAGGTGACGAAGAGGTCTTAAAAGATATTAGTCTTCAGGTAAAAGCAGGTGAAAAAATTGCACTGGTAGGAGCTAGTGGCGCAGGTAAGTCAACATTAGTTAATCTAATTCCCAGGTTCTATGATGTTACAAGTGGTCAAATTTTGATAGATGGTAAAGACATAAGAGATTTTAAATTGAAATCTCTCAGGAGAAAGATAGGAATGGTTTTACAAGAAGCTATTCTTTTTAGCGGTACTTTGAGAGAAAATATTTTGTATGGAAGACCAGATGCATCTGATAAAGAAATAGTTGCAGCTGCTAAAGCGGCTAATGCCTATGACTTTATCATGGACTTACCTAAAGGCTTTTTAACTGAAGTAGGGGAAAGGGGTACTCGCTTATCAGGTGGTCAGAAACAGAGGATTACTATTACCAGGGCATTTTTAAATAATCCCAAAATCTTAATTCTTGATGAGGCTACGTCTGCACTTGACTCTCGATCAGAAAATCTAATACAAAATTCACTAGAGAAGTTAATGGTGGGAAGAACCACTTTTATAATTGCCCATCGTTTGTCCACTATTATGAATGTGGATAGGATTATAGTTCTCGAAAATGGTATGATTAAAGAAGTGGGTAATCATAAGCAATTATTAAGTAAAAACGGTACGTATAAAAGATATTTTGAAGAACAGTTTAAGGATGCTTTAAAGTATTCAGCCATGTAAATATTTCTCGCTGCACTCAACTTTCTTTATTAAGTATTTTTATTATGTTTTTTGTTACTTTCTATTGTTTTTTCTGTGAATATACTTTGACTTTTAGTACTTTCTATAGTAAGATAGAGTTACGGAAAACGTTTTCCGTAACTCTATCTTTTGTTTGGGGGTGTAGATTTGGCTAAGGTTTCTATTAAAGACGTAGCAAAGTTAGCTGGTGTTTCTCCTACAACAGTTTCTAGGGTAATTAATAATAGTGATCATCCTGTTAGTGATAAGTCGAGAAAAGCCGTAGAAGAAGCTGTTCAAGAATTAAATTTTCAACCCAATCGAATGGCCCAGGGTTTATCTAGTAATAAATCTAATATTATTGGTGTTATAGTTCATGATATTTCCGATGATTATTTCGCTGAAATACTTAAAGGTATTGAAAGTGTCCTTTATAATTATGACTATATCGTAAATATATACAATACATATCGTGATGTTGATAAGGAATTAAAAGCTGTAAATATGCTTAGGGCCAATAGTGCTGATGCTCTTGTTTTTACAGGAGGCTCACTCTTAGACGAGCATTATAAAGAAAAAATGAAAGATTATATAAATGGGCTAAAAAAAGAGGGTTGTTTTATATTGGGTGTTACAGCTCATCCTGATATTGAAACTATAGACTTAGGAAACTTTGAGGCTACGAAAGAAATATGCAGGTATTTGTTTATAAATGGGCATCGTAATATAGCCTATGTACATGGTCCAAAAATATTAAATACCTCTCGGGATAGATATAAAGGTTTTTTAGAGGCACATAAAGATGAAGGAGTAGTTTTTGATGAAAACTATCTCTATGAAAGTGATTTTTCTTTTGAAGGTGGTAGAATGCTAGCCTTAAAGATAATTGAAAAAATTGATAAGGTGACTGCTATCGTAGCTTCTAATGATGAAACTGCTCTTGGAATACTATGGGAGTTGAAAAATCAGGGGTATAATGTCCCAGAGGACATATCCCTTGTTGGTATAGGGAATATTCCTTCTACTAGATATAGTTAT
Source organism: Halanaerobiaceae bacterium ANBcell28 (assembly GCA_037623315.1). Lineage (GTDB taxonomy): Bacteria > Bacillota > Halanaerobiia > Halanaerobiales > DTU029 > JBBJJH01. The sequence goes on along the minus strand of JBBJJH010000008.1, from coordinate 113,101 downwards.
CCACCTTTGACTACTATATCTTTACCTATCTATCAAATTGGAGTGACTATTGGGAAGCGAATTATAAATTCTTTACAAAAGGGTGAGGATATAGAAATAGAACTAGATTCAAAGATAGAGCTTGTGGAAAGAGAATCTGTAAAAAAAATTAATTATTGATATAGATAAGAACATTATTGAGGAGGATCAAATGAAAAAGAAATTTAATTACAAAACACTTGAAGAAATGAAGTTAGTAATTAGTGAATTGGGGGTTGATTGCCCCATTGATGATGAGATTGAGGTATTGTCTGAGGAAGTAATTATAGGTGATAAGCGAATACCTAACCGTCTAGTTGTTCATCCTATGGAGGGTGCGGATGGTAATCCAGATGGTACTCCTGGAGAGTTAAACTGGCGTAGATATGAGCGTTATGCTAAAGGCGGTGCGGGTTTAATCTGGTTTGAGGCTATAGCAGTTAATGAAAGCGGTCGAGCCAATAATAAGCAGCTGTTTTTAAATGATGATACTCTTGATTCTATTAATGAAATGGTGGAGATGGTAAGAAAGACTGCCAGAGAGACACATGGAGATGATTTCAAGCCATATTTAGTCATTCAGCTGACTCACTCAGGTAGATGGGGAGAGAATCGTGATATTTTATTTCATCATGAATTGTCTGATAAAAAAGCTGGAATTTCTGAAGATAAACCTGTAATGACAGATACAGAATTGGAACAATTGGAAGAAGATTTCTTGAAGGCTGCAAGATTATCAAAAGAGGCTGGATTTGATGCTGTTGATATAAAAGCGTGTCACCGTTATTTGTTATCAGAAAATCTGGCTGCTCATACTAGAGATGGTAAATATGGCGGTGATTACGAAGGTAGAACTAGACTATTGAAAAATTCTATCAAAAAAATCGCAGAAGAAGTAGATATAGATTTGGCTAGTAGAATAAATGTTTATGATGCAATTCCATATCCTTATGGTTGGGGAACAGATGAAGAAGGAAATGAGGATCATAGTGAGCCAAAGAGGTTGGTAAGAGAATTAAAGGAATTAGGGGTAAAATTAATAAATATTACTGCTGCTACTCCATATATATACCCTCATATTAATCGTCCTTATGATCTACCTAATAATCTTGGTTATGAGTCACCAGAACATCCATTTATAGGTGTAGAACGCTTACTAAGATTAGGAAAGGTAGTGCAGGAAGAAGCAGAGGATTGTATAGTTGTTGGAACTGGTTTTACCTGGTTGAGACAATTTGCTCCATATGTGGCTGCTGCAGTTGTGAAAAGAGGCTGGGCAAGTATGATAGGCTTTGGTAGGCAGGCTTTTGCATATCCTGATTTTGCTAGAGATATCATTGAAAAAGGTGAGTTGGATTCAAGACAGGTTTGTGTTTGCTGTAGTAAATGTGCAGAGTTGAAGGCTAAGAAGAAGCATAGTGGTTGTGTTGTCAGGGATAAGGATATATATTTACCTATTTATAGGGACTTACTAAAGGAATACAAAGCTGAAGATAAGTAATAAAATAGCATTCTTATGTCAATGCTTCCTTTGTCAATTGTTATAGAAAAGTCAATTATGAAAGTTCATTTGCTAAATAACTTTTTATAGGAGGATTATGATGAATGAGCAAACTAAAGTTTTGATTGTTGGTATTGGCGGTTATGGTAGTAGATATGTGAACACTCTGCTAGATGGTGAGCGTGAGGATTATGATATTGTAGGAGTGGTTGATCCATATCCAGATAATTGTCCAAGGCTTGATGAAATTAAAGAGAAAGAGATTCCTGTATTTTTAAGTCTTGAAGAATTTTATAAAGAAAATACTGCTGACTATGTTTGTATTTCCTCACCAATACAATATCATTGCCCACAAACTATTATGGCTTTAGAAAAGGGTGCAGGGGTCTTATGTGAAAAACCTCTGGCAGCTACTGTAGAAGCGGGTGAAAAGATCTTAGCTACACAGCAAGAAACAGGCAAGCCAGTTGGTATTGGTTATCAATGGTCATATAGTCAGGCTATACAAGATTTGAAAAAGGATATATTGGATGGTGTATTGGGTAAGGCTATTAGATTAAAAACTATGATATTATGGCCTAGAGATTTTAACTATTATAATCGTAGTGCCTGGGCAGGCAAAATAAAAGATCAGAATGGTAATTTTATATTAGACAGTGTAGCAAATAATGCCACAGCTCATTACTTGCACAATATGTTTTATGTTCTTGGTGAAAGTATTGAAAAAAGTGCCTGGCCAGAAAAAGTAAAAACTGAATTATATAGAGCAAATGAGATAGAAAACTATGATACAGCTGCTACTCGCGTATATACTAAAGATGGTGTTGAATTGTTATATCTGGCTACTCATGCCAGTAAAGAACAGATTAATCCTATCTTCTGTTATGAGTTTGAAAATGCTACTGTATATTATGATCAGGATAAGGATAATCAGATAGTGGCTAAATTTAAAGATGGTAGTGAAAAAGTTTATGGTAATCCTTTTGCTGGAGGATATAATAAGATTTGGGTTATGATGGATGTTGTACAGGGTAAAGGATCTTATATCTGTGGGATAGAAGCTGCATTACCACATGTTAATTGTATTAATGAGATGCAGAAAACAGAAATACTAGATTTCCCTGAAGAATTACTTGAGCTAAAAAAGGATAAAGAAGGTAAAGAAACTGCAGTCTATCTTAGAGGTCTGACTCAGGTAATGAGAGAGTGTTATGAAAACTGGCACTTGCCTCATGAAGCCGGGGTTTACTGGGCGAAGGCAGGGGAGTAAAAATGGATATCTGTATTGTAGGTGCTTCCGGTCATGCTAATTATGCCATTAGTGCTATTGCTAAAGATGAAAATTCAAAGTTAGCAGGTATAGCTGCTGGTACTGAAGGGGAAAATTTGGATGGTCTTTTAAAGAGAATTAATAATAGTGGTCAAAAAATAGAAGTTTTCCATGATTATAAGGAAATGTTAGATATACTTAATCCTGATATTCTTGTAGTTAATAGCTATTTTAATAAACAGGCTGAGATTAGCATTGAAGCTTTAAATAGGGGAATGCATGTTTTTGTAGAAAAGCCAATAGCTACAAATTTAGAGGATTTGGCATTAGTTAGAGATGCGTATCAAAAGGCTTCAAAGAAAAAAGAAATATTTCTAGCATCAATGTTTGGTATAAGATATACTCCATGGTTTATGACGGCCTGGAAGCATGTGCAACAGGGTAAAATAGGAAAAGTAAGACTGATGAATGCTCAGAAATCTTATCGTTTAGGACAAAGAGCAGACTTTTATAAAAATAGAGAAACATATGGTGGGACTATTCCCTGGGTTGCTAGTCATGCTATTGATTGGCTGTACTGGTTTGCTGGGGAAAAATTTACATCAGTTTATGCATCGCATTCAAAGCAATATAATTCTGAGCATGGGGATTTGGAAATGACTGGAATGATGCATTTTAATATGGAGAATGAGATTGTAGCTGCTGTTAATGTAGATTATTTACGACCTGGCACTGCCCTAAGTCATGGAGATGATAGGATAAGACTTGCCGGGACTGATGGTGTTGTCGAGGTGCGAGATGATAAAGTATATCTGATAAATTCTGATAAAGAGGGGATGCAGGAACTAGAGCTTGAAGAGACTAAGGGTATTTTTACCGACTTTTTAGAAGAAGTAAGAGGCGAAAGTCCTTGTTTAATTAATGCAGAGGATTCTTTCTATATTACAGAAGTCTGTTTAAAAGCACGAAAATCTGCTGATGAAAATAAGTTGATTGTTTTAGAGTAACTAAACTTTACTATCAAAATAGTAGTACCTTTAGGTGTAAATTATCATACTTTTATAAAAGATAATTTATGTGCAACTCTATTCGCGGAAAAAAATACTAAGGTTTTATTTTAATAAGGTGGGTTTATAGTGTTAAAAGGATTATATATTCTCAATGAAGATAGTTTTAATAAGATTTATGCTATTGAAGAACAAAAAGGTATTAGTGAGTTAATTGATATATATAGCCCCTTAAAGACAGTAGAAGATATAAAGGAAAATCCGAAAGTCTTAGAAAAAGCAGAAGTGATTTTTTCTGGCTGGGGAGGTCCTAAAATTGATGAGGAGTTTTTAAAATATGCTCCGAATTTGAAGATAGTCTTTTATGGTGCTGGTTCAATAAAAGGTATTGTTTCTAAGGCTTTTTGGGAACAGGGAATCAGGATTACAAGCGCTTATGCAGCTAATGCTGTACCTGTTGTAGAGTTTACATTAGCAGAAATTATTTTATCTTTAAAAAGAACATGGTATTTGGTACAAAAAATGAAAAGAGAAAAAACTGTGACCTATAATGAGGAAGTTCCAGGAGCTTATCAGAGTACAGTCGGTTTAGTTTCTCTAGGAATGATAGGTAAGGGGGTTGCTAAACGTTTGCAGGATTTTGATCTTGAACTTATAGCCTATGATCCTTTTGCAAGTAAAGAAGATGCAAAAAAATTAGGGGTAGAACTTTGCTCTTTAGAAGAACTTTTTCAAAAATCTGATGTCGTTTCTTTACATACTCCCTCCTTGAAAGAGACAGAGGGGATGATAAAGAAAGAGCATTTTGCGATGATGAAAAAAGATTCCACTTTTATTAATACAGCCAGAGGAGCAGTTGTAAATGAAAGTGAAATGATTGAAGTCTTGCAGGAACGCCCTGATATCTATGCTCTTCTTGATGTTACCCACCCGGAACCACCAGCAAATGATTCACCTTTGTATACTTTGGAAAATGTAGTATTAACTCCTCATATTGCAGGGTCTTTAGCTGGCGAATGTAGAAGAATGGGTAGATATATGCTTGAAGAACTAGAACGGTATTTAGCTGGGAAAGAGCTTAAATGGGAAATTAGCAAGGAAAAAGCTAAGATAATGGCTTAGCTTTAGACTCTTATTTATACACATATGCTTTAAGCTAAAGATTGGCTATGGACTTTAATACGATTAATATGAAAAATAAAAAATTTAAAAAAATATATAAGAGAATAGATTATAAAAAGTAGAATGAAAAAATTAGGAGGCGAAATAGATGATAAAAGAAAAAGTAGCGATTGTAACAGGAGCTGCCCGTGGTATAGGTTATGGAATTGCGGAAAAGCTGGCTGATGATGGTTTTGCTATAGCAATTTTTGATATTATAAATAAAGAAGACGTGGTAGATAATATAAGTGAGCTAGAAAAGAAAAATGTTCCTGTTTTATATTATCAAGGTGATCTTAGTAAAGAAGAAGATAGAAGTTCTTTTGCAAAGGAGATAATGTCTGAGTTTGGCAGGATTGATATTCTTGTTAATAATGCTGGTGTTGCCCCTAGAGAACGTAAAGATATTATGGAAATGTCAGCTGATAGTTTTGACTTTGTAGTAGGTATTAACCTTAAAGCAACTTTCTTTATGACTCAGAGAATTGCAGATATAATGATAAAAGAAAGAAAGGACAATCCTGAAGAATTTAGTCCTCAAATTATTAATATAGCGTCTATATCTTCATATACTTCATCTCCAGGTCGAGGAGAATATTGTATTTCCAAGGCAGGAGTAAGTATGATTACAAAACTTTTTGCTGACAGATTAGCAGATGAGGGTATAAATGTTTATGAAATACGTCCAGGCATCATTCTTACAGATATGACTACAGTTGTAAAAGACAAATATGACAAGTTAATAACTGAAGGCCTTACCCCTATAAAAAGATGGGGATATCCAGAGGATATAGCTAATGCTGTATCTGTCTTTGCTTCGGGAAAACTTAGTTTCTCTACTGGTGAAGTGATAAACGTTGATGGCGGATTTCATTTAAGGAGGCTGTAAAGTGAAGAAGGATTTATTAAATATAAATGGACATAAACTTGAAGTATATTCTTTAAACACAGCAATAGTTGGCTCCGGTGCAGCGGGTTTTAATGCAGCTGAGCGTTTGCATAGTTTTGGGCAAAAAGATATTGCTATTGTGACAGAAGGTATCAATATGGGCACTTCCAGGAATACTGGTTCTGATAAACAAACATATTATAAATTGACTTTATCAGGGAAAGAGCCAGATTCTGTTTATGAAATGGCAGAAACTTTGTTTGCAGGCTTTGCTATGGAAGGTGATATTGCTCTTGTAGAGGCTGCGCTATCTGCACAGTCTTTCTATCACTTGGTGGATATTGGTGTACCTTTTCCCTATGATAGGTTTGGGGAATTTGTAGGCTATAAGACAGATCATGATCCTCGTCAAAGGGCAACATCTGCTGGGCCATTGACATCTAAGTTTATGACTGAAAAGTTAGAAGCACGTGTACAGGAAAAGGGTATAAAGATTTTTGATCGCTATCAGGTTATAGCTGTTTTAACAAAAGACGATGATGGGGAAGCAAGAACTCTTGGATTGCTAGCTTTGAATCTCAATAATTTAGAAGATAAAGATAGTCGATATGTTCTTTTTAACTGTAATAATGTAGTGTATGCGACTGGTGGTCCTGCTGGAATATACGATACATCTGTATATCCTGAGAGCCAGACTGGGGCTTCTGGTCTAGCTTTTGAGGCAGGGGTAATGGGTAAAAATGTGACTGAATCTCAGTATGGTATTGCATCAATTAAATTCCGCTGGAACTTATCAGGTACTTATCAGCAGGTATTGCCAAGGTATGTTTCTACTGATCAGGATGGTAATGATGAGCAGGAATTCCTTAATGAATATTTTGAAGACCCAGGAACTATGTTGGATGCTGTCTTCTTGAAAGGCTATCAATGGCCTTTTGATCCTAAGAAAGTAGAGGCTTATGCATCTTCTCTAATTGATATACTAGTTTATAATGAAACAGTAATTAAAGGTCGTAGGGTCTTCATGGACTTCATGAAAAACCCTGGCTGGGGTAGCAAAGATGGAGAAATGGACTTTTCTATCTTAGGCGAAGAGAGTTATCAATACTTAGAGAATTCAAATGCCCTTTTTGGGACTCCTATTGAAAGATTGGCTCATATGAATCAACCTGCTATAGATCTTTATAAAGATCATGAGATTGATTTGACAAGTGAATATCTGGAGATAGCTGTTTGTGCACAGCACAATAATGGTGGACTCTATGGTAATCTCTGGTGGGAAAGTAATGTCAAACATTTCTTCCCTGTAGGAGAGGTTAATGGTAGTCATGGCGTTTATAGACCAGGGGGAAGTGCACTTAATTCTGGTCAGGTTGGTAGTACAAGGGCTGCTCAGTATATTGCTGCAAGATATCAAGATGCTCCTTTAAATTTAGAAGACTTTAAGCAAGCTATAGAAGAACAGGTTTCTAATAAGCTTGAATTAGGGGAGACTTTTGCTTCCAATATTGTTGAAAAAGGGAATGTAATTGAAATTCGCAAGGAAATTGGAAAAAGAATGAGTAGAAAAGGAGCTCATATCCGTTCTGCTGAGGCAGCTGCTGAAGGAGCAAATGAGGCGTATCAGCAACTAGAAGCTCTTAAAGAAGAAAGTAAACTTTCTAGTTTTTATGATTTGAGCCTTGCTTTTCAGAATTATGATATGCTAATTACACAATATGTATATCTGTCTGCAATAAAAGACTATGTTGACAATGGTGGACAAAGTCGCGGTTCATATCTTGTCAATGATCCAGAAGGACAACTTCCTTTAGAAGGCTTGAAAGAAGAGTTTCGTTTCTCTTTAAGTGATGGTTCCCTTGATGACAGAATCCAAAAAGTTTCTTATAAAAATGGCAAATGTGATTTTGATTGGGAGCAGGTGAAAGAAATACCTGAAGAAGATAGCTGGTTTGAAAATGTATGGAATAAGTATATGAGAGATGAGATTGTTAAATAGAATAAAAGTAAAAATATATTAAGTGATTTGAAGGAATATTAATATATATATCGAAATACGTATATGTATGAAACCAAGTTTCGCAATACAAAACACAGGAGGTTAGTATGATAGAAAAAATAGAAAATCTTAAAAGAATTGAAGAAACAGGTATTGTTGCTGTAGTTAGAGCAGAAAATGCTGAACAAGCTCTGAAAATTTCTGAAGCTGTAAAAGCTGGTGGTATTCAGGCTATTGAAATTACTATGACAGTTCCAGGAGCAGTCGATGTTATTAAAGAACTAGCTAAGGCTTATCCTAATAAAGAAATTCTTATTGGTGCTGGGACAGTTCTAGATAGTGAAACAGCCAGGGCATGTTTATTAGCAGGTGCAGAATACATAGTTTCACCAGGAACTGACCTGGAAACTATCAAACTCTGTAATAGATATCAGAAGCTTATAATGCCTGGAGTTGTCACTCCTAGTGAAGTAATTCAAGCAATGGAAGCTGGCGCAGATGTATGTAAGGTTTTCCCTGCTACTCTTTTTGGTCCAAAGATTATTAAAGCCTTAAAAGGACCACTTCCTCAAGCACCTTTACTTCCTACAGGTGGAGTAAATCTTGATAATGTTCATGAATGGATACAAGCAGGTAGTATTGCTGTTGGTGTAGGTAGTGCTTTAACTGCTGGAGCTAAAACTGGGGATTATGATGAAGTTACCAGGACTGCTAAAGAATTTGTTGCACGGATAAAAGAGGCGAGGGAATAGGGTATATAATTAACGTCACAGATGAATTTTTATACGTCATCTTCCAGGTGAAAAACCTGAAAGAATTTAAACTCATTCACTACGTTCATTCAAACAGAAATTCTTTCTTAACGGTTTTTCACCCTCCAGATAACTAAAATTCATAACGTTCCTTATAATTATAAAGAAGACTTGATGAAGGTAATGTTTTTTTACCTGAATCTTAGTCGCACTTATTTCGGAACTTGGCATTACTTACTATCAGTTTAAGTTATAATGTCTAGTAATACCGTGGAGATAGACTAACTTCTTGGGGTTAAAGAACAAAGCCAATGATACTCGTTCAGCTTTGCTGAACCTCGTATCAAAATTAAAATAAGAAAGCCCCTTGTTCAGCTGGGCTGAACTTCGTGAAGACAATAATAAATTGAAAGGATGATAGATTATGAGTAAAAAGGTTGTTACTTTTGGTGAAATTATGTTAAGACTTACACCACCAGATACTAAAAGGATAGTGCAGACTGATAGTTTTAATGTTATTTATGGTGGGGGAGAGGCTAATGTTGCTGTTTCTCTGGCTAATTATGGTTTGGATGCACATTTTGTTACTAAGTTACCTGAAAATCCAGTGGGACAGGCTGCTCTTAATGAGCTTCGTAAATATGGGGTAAATACTGATTTTATTGCTCGTGGTGGGGATAGATTGGGTATTTATTATTGTGAGAATGGAGCAAGTCAGCGTCCTTCTAATGTTATTTATGATAGGGCTTATTCTGCAATTGCAGAGGCTTCTGCTGAGGATTTTGATTGGGATGAAATATTTGCTGATGTAGAGTGGTTACATACTACTGGTATAACTCCTGCTCTTAGTGAAAATATGGCAGAGATTACTTTAGAGGCAGTTAAGGCTGCTCAAAAGCATGGGGTTACAGTTAGTTGTGATCTGAATTATAGGGCTAAACTCTGGACTAAAGAGAGAGCTGGAGAGGTTATGTCTGAAATTATGAAATATGTTGATGTCTGTATTGCTAATGAAGAGGATGCAGAAATGGTCTTTGGTATTTCAAGTGGTTCTGATATTACTGCAGGTGATATCAATGTAGAAGGTTTTAAAGATGTTGCTGCACAGTTAATTGAAAGATTTGATCTCAAGTTGGTGGGTAGTCATTTAAGAATTAGTCATAGTGCTTCCGATAATGACTGGTTAATTGTTCTTTATGATGGAAAAGAATTTGTACAGTCTAAAGAATATAGTATTCATATTGTTGATAGGGTTGGAGGAGGAGATTCTTTTGCTGCTGGCTTGATTTACTCAAGACTGGCTGGTAAAAGCTTGCAAGATTGTGCTGAGTTTGGTGCAGCAGCTTCCTGCTTGAAACAATCTATACCTGGTGACTTTAATCATGTAAGTGTGAAAGAAGTTGAATCATTAGCAGGTGGAGATGCTTCTGGTAGGGTTAAAAGATAAGTTTTTTTAATGAGCTTTGCAAACTTTGACTTTACTATGATGCCTAAAGATTAGGTTTAGGGCGTAGTAGTAGATAAAATATCTTAATTAATCTATTAAAAGAGCTAGTAGTGTGTAGAAATATATGCTTAACTAGCTTTTTTTGTTTAAATATTTATTGTAAAAATTTATCTATGCTTTATTGTCATACTATATGATATAATATTAATATATTATAGTAAGGCTTTTGTTTTTCTATGAAAAAGAGGAGGTCTTACTATGGATTTATTGATTTTTGCACCTATTTTTTCTGTTTTAGCTTTAGCTTTTGCTTGGCATTTATCTAAAAAGCTTATGCAAGAGAGTGAAGGTAATGAAAAAATGCTTTATATTGCTGAGGCTATTCGAAAGGGAGCTAATACATATTTAAAAAGACAATATTGTGGAATATTTATATTCTTCTTTGTGATGTTTTTCCTTTTTTTAGTATTAAGTAAATTAGAATACCTCTCTATTTTTGTACCGTTTGCTTTTTTGATTGGTGGTTTTTTTTCTGCTTTATCAGGATTTATTGGAATGAAAATAGCTACTAATTCAAACGCTAGGACTGCTAATGCGGTTCGAAGTAGCCTTAATGATGGCTTGAGATTGGCGTTTTCCGGTGGATTGATAATGGGCCTTGTAGTAGTAGGTTTGGCTTTGCTTCACTTAAGTTTAGGTTTTTATTTTCTAAATTATTATTTTAGAGATTTGCCTGAATTACTACGCTTGCAGAAAATAACGTCGATAATGTTGACTTTTGGTATGGGAGCTAGCTCTATGGCCTTGTTTGCTCGTGTAGGAGGCGGTATTTTTACAAAGGCTGCTGATGTTGGAGCTGATTTAGTTGGAAAAGTAGAGGCAGGTATTCCGGAAGATGATTATAGGAATCCTGCAGTTATAGCTGATAATGTTGGTGACAATGTTGGTGATGTTGCTGGTATGGGTGCTGATCTTTTTGAATCATATCTTGGATCAATTCTCTCTACTAGTGCTTTAGCCCTTGTTGCTGGATTAGGTTATGCTGGAGTAACATTGCCTTTTATAATAGCTGCTTTTGGTATTGTAGCTTCAATTATAGGTAGTTTTTTTATAAGAATTAAAAGTGAAAGTGAGCAAAGTCATCTCTTATGGATATTGAGAAGGGGGACATATATAAGCACTTTCTTTGTAGCATTTTTCTCTTTCTTTCTAATTAGATGGGTATTAGGTATGGAGCATATTTCTTTATTCTATGCTTTGCTTTCTGGTCTTTTGGCTGGAAATCTAATTGGTTTTTTTACTGAATATTTTACTTCTGCTTCATATAAACCTACAAAAAAATTAGCTGCTAGTGCTGAATCTGGAACAGGTACAATAATTATCAATGGCATTGCTCTAGGTATGTCTTCAACATTTTTTCCAGTTTTGATTATTGCTGCTACTGTTATAATAAGTTATATTACTGTCGGTGGTATAGAAAATTACAGTATGGGACTTTATGGTGTGGGTTTAGCTGCTGTTGGTCTTTTAAGTACCCTAGGTATTACTCTGGCTACTGATGCATATGGTCCTGTGGCAGATAATGCAGGTGGTATAGTAGAGATGTCAAATCTTGAACCTGAACTTAGAGAAAAGACTGACGCTTTGGATTCCCTTGGAAATACTACAGCTGCAACTGGTAAAGGTTTTGCTATAGCCTCTGCTGCTTTAACAGCTCTTGCTTTGCTTGCTGCCTATAAAGAGGAGGTTGAACTCCTGGCTAGAGAACTAAGACCTGGTTTTGAACTTACATTATCGGTGCTTAACCCTACTGTATTACTTGGTGTCTTTATTGGAGCAATGCTACCTTTTCTTTTTGCAGCTTTGACTATGAAGGCAGTAGGTAGAGTAGCTAGTAAAGTAGTGGAAGAAGTACGGAGACAGTTTAAAGATATTAAAGGTATTATGAGTGGAGAGACAGAACCTGATTATGAAAGCTGTGTGGGTATTTGTACTAAAGGTGCTCAAAGGGAAATGATATTACCAGCCCTACTAGGAATTATAGCACCATTAATAGTAGGTTTCTTACTTGGGGTTGAAGGTGTGATTGGTATGTTGGCTGGTGCTACTTTAGCTGGTTTTATATTGGCAATAATGATGGCTAATTCAGGTGGTGCTTGGGATAATGCTAAGAAATATATTGAAAAAGGTAATTTTGGAGGGATAGGTTCAGATAGCCATAAGTCTGCTGTAGTAGGGGATACAGTGGGAGATCCATTTAAGGATACTTCAGGTCCTTCCATTAATATTTTAATAAAGCTTTTATCTATGGTATCAATAGTATTTGTAGCATTTATATTACAGAATTCTCTTTTTTAGCTTTATTTTTTTATTGAGATTTATATAAATAATTTTTGCTGGGAGTTAATTAAAGAATTAGCTGACAGAAATTATCTAGGAATTTTCAAAGTATATAATCTCCTGGTATTAAAAAAACGGGTGATAATATGAGAAGAGCGGTTATAGGCATAAGCGCTAATTATAATAGCGATATTAATGCGTTTACACTTAGTTCTTATTATACGAAAGCAATTTTAAAAGCAGGTGGAGTGCCTGTTATTTTAGCAGTTACTTTAAATAATGAGATTATTAAAGAATATATTTCGATGATTGATGGTTTGATATTAAGCGGTGGTGGTGACATTGATCCTCTAATATACAGCGAGGAACCAATAAAGGAAATGGGGAGTATTAGTCCAAAGCGAGATTATTTTGAAATAGAATTAGTGAAGCAAGCTGATAATGCTGGCTTAAGTATTTTAGGAATTTGTAAAGGATGTCAGTTGATAAATATCGCAATGGGTGGAAGTGTTTATCAGGATATTTATCAACAGAATATAACTGAAATAAAACACATTCAAGAGGCTCCAAGCTGGTATCCTACACATCATATTAATATAATAGAGGGAACATATTTGCATAAGATCATTAAAAAAAGGCGTAGTCATGTAAATAGTATTCATCACCAGTCTATAAAAAAACTTGCTTCTAATTTCAAAATTGCTGCTAGAGCTGATGATGGTGTTATTGAGGCTATTGAGAAGAATGCTGATAAATTTGTGATGGGTTTGCAATGGCATCCTGAAACTATGCTAGATAGTAGTGATAGTATCTTGATTTTTAAAGAGTTTATTAGCTGTGCATTGACAAAGTAATTTATTGAAAAAGAAGGATATTCAGATCAAGTTAAGGCCAGTTAAGTTAACTTTGCGAAAGTATATATTGAGACATTTTGATATCTTATAAGTATTATACTCCTGCATTAAGAAGTGGGAGTATAATATAAAAATTATAGAAATTTAAATATAGGTTTTCTGAATAATAAAGTAAAATGGAAAGGGGAAAGAAAATGAGTAAAGATAAACCTGAACAATTAGTACAATCCATAGACAGAGCATTAAATATTCTTGAAAGACTAGTCGAGTCTGATAGTAGTATGGGAGTAACTGATTTAAGCAATAGTCTTGGCTTGCATAAAAGTACAGTTTATCGTCTGTTGACTACATTAGTTTATCGTGGTTTTGTTGAACAGGATGAAAATAACCGCTATAATGTTGGTCTAAAGTTATTCGAACTTGGTGGAATTGTTTTAAATAAAATGAGATTACGAAAAAAAGTTAAACCATATATGTCAAAGTTACAAAATGAATGTAAAGAAACTGTACATCTAGGGATTCTAGATGACTTAGAGGTTGTATATATTGATAAGGAAGAAACACGGGAAACAATTAGGATGTATTCAGAAGTTGGGCGACGTGTTGCTGCATATTGTACAAGCCTTGGTAAAGTTTTATTAGCATATAGTGATATAGATATTGCCAAGGAGTTTGCTAATTATAATTTTGAAAAATATACAGCGAATTCTATTGATAGTTTAGCTCTTTTACAGGAGCATTTGAAACAGGTAAAAGAACAGGGTTATGCTATTGATAATCAAGAACAAGAATTAGGTATTAGGTGTATTGGTGCACCAATTTTTAATTATGATAATCAAGTTATTGCTGCTTTTAGTGTTGCTGGGCCTACGAGTAGAATGTCAGAGGGAAAAGTGGATCAACTTAAGACTAAAGTCCTGAAATATTCTAAAGAAATATCAGCTTTCTTTGGCTATAAAGTATAAAAGCTATTGATTTCTAAGCTTAAAGGATAAATTTCTCAAGTTCTATCTAAAGTGAAGAGATCTATGAGAAAATTAGTTCAATATTCTTATTTGTGTCGGAATCTCTGTTTTTATAGCAGGGTTTCTTGATTTTGTGTAGAATAATTAAAGTGTTAGCTAATTTATTGTGTTCCAAGGGAGGAGTGTGCTTTTTGGAAAATAATAACTCTTTGGAAAAGATATTAGAAAAGACTGTTAACGTCCTTGATGAAAGTCAAAAAGATATTTTTGCGATTGCTGAGTCATCAAGAAAAGAATTTGAAAACATAAAAAAAGAATTAGAGTGTATTAAATTAGAAATAAATGAAGTAGTAGATAAACTAGATGCTTTAGAAAGAAAAAATAGAAGAGCAAGATTAAAATTGATGGAAGTTAGTAAAGATTTTAATAGTTATTCTGAGATAGATATTAAAAACGCTTATCGTGAGGCTGAAGAAAGTTCAGTTGAAATAGCTGTTATTAGAGAAAAAGAAGAGCAGTTAATTAGAAGACGAAGGAAATTGGAAACTAGTCTTTTGAATTTGCAAGAAACAGTAGAAAAAGCAGAAAACTTTGTATCAAAAGTCAGTGTTATTAAAGAATTTCTAAACGGCCAGTTGAGTAGTTTAAGTGATGAGTTTGATGATTTGCGACAAAAGAATAATTTAGCTATAAAAGTTATACAGGCTCAAGAGGAAGAAAGGAAGCGCTTAGCAAGAGAAATACATGACGGACCGGCACAATCTATAGCAAATTTGGTTTTTCGTGTAGAATTATCCCAAAAATTATTAGATAAAGATATTGATAAGGCTAGAAATGAATTAGATGAACTGAAAGATTTAATACGTTTAAGTATGCAAGATATTCGAAAGATAATTTATAATTTGCGCCCTATGTCTTTGGATGACCTTGGATTAATACCAACCTTAAAGAAATATATTGATAATTATACTAAAGAAAGTGATATTATTATTGCCTTTAATGTCCTGGGTGATCAGAGACGTCTTTCTAGTACTTTTGAGGTGACTATTTTTAGGTTAATTCAGGAGGCATTAAATAATATTTTCAAACATGCTAATGCTTCCAGTGGCAAAATAAGGTTAGAGTATTGTCCTGAAAGAGTTAATATTTTAATAAGTGATGATGGTATTGGCTTTGATTGTTCAGAAATTGATGAAGATAAGTATGGTCTCATTAGCATGAGAGAAAGATGTAATTTGTTAGGAGGAGAAATTTCTATAAAGTCAGCTCATGATAAAGGAACGATAATTAAAATATTATTACCAATAAAAAGGTGTGATTAAAAATGAAAACAAGAGTATTAATAGCAGAAGATCATGATTTAGTTAGAGAGGGTATATGTAAACTTTTAGAATTGTATGATGATGTAGAAGTAATAGCTGAGTCAGGAGATGGTTTGGAAACAGTTAATAAAGTAAGAGAGCTTAATCCAGACTTAGTGTTGCTTGATTTAAATATGCCACGTATGGATGGTATCGCAAGTATTCCAAAGATAAAAGAGATAAATCCAGAAATTAAAATATTGGTGTTGACAATTCATGATGGTGAAGAGTACATATATGAAGTAAGTAAGGCTGGTGCTGAGGGATTTGTACAAAAGGATATAAAACCTGAAGATCTAAAAGATTCAATCGATAAGGTTATGAAAGGTGAAAAAGTTTTCCCAATGACATTACAATCTCAGGTGGCAGAAACTGCTGCTAGTTCTGAACTTGAACAATTAAGCACTAGAGAACAAGAGGTGCTAGAATTATTAGCAAAAGGAATGAGTAATAAAGATATAGCAGCAGTTCTTTTTATTAGTGAAAAAACTGTTAAAAATCATGTTAGTAACATTTTGAAAAAATTAGATGTAAACGATAGAACTCAAGCAGTAATACTTTCTCTAAAAATGGGACTAGTAAAACTATCTTAATTTTACTTATAAATCTATTTCAAGTTGTGCTCTATCATTAAAAAAACTTTTTGCACCCCATTTAATCATTAGATAAACGCTTAGTGTTACACTGCCTAATATTCCCAACATTATAGCGATTTGATATTTGATTGCAATCATTGGTGCTGCACCAGCTAAAATCTGTCCTGTCATCATACCAGGTAGAAATACTATGCCCATACCTAGCATGGAATTAATTGTAGGTAGGATTGCATTATAAAAGGCTCTACTGCTAATGCCTTTAATTATTATTTTAGGTTTTCCGCCTAACATTAATGCATTTTCTATCATCTGTGTATTGTCTTTTATACCTGAGATTAGTCCTTCAATACCTAAAGATATACCAGTCATAGAGTTTCCGATAAGCATTCCTGCAAGAGGAATAAAGTATTGAGGTTGATACCAGGGTTTAAGATTGATGACTATTAAAATGAAATAAAACAGGCTAATGCTTGTTCCAATGAAAATTGCAATAGCGATAACTTTTTTAAGATTAATAGATAGTTTTTTGTCTATTCTACTATAGATATTTTGGATGGCGAATATCTCCATTAGTAATAATATCAGCAAGCTTAAAAAGATGCTAGGATTATCAAAAATATATGTTAGGACAAAACCCACAAGGACCAGCTGTATAGTCATTCTAAATGTAGAAATAATTATTTGCCATTCATTGCTTATATTTTCTTTTTTGATAATAAATAAAAGAATAAGTACAAATATATAGGCTGTAATTAATTGAATTAGAGAGATATCTATAATTTCATTCATTATTATTTTTCCTTTCTATTTCTTCTATTTTCCCATTATTTAGAGTAATTATTATATTTGCATATTTTTCTGCAACACTACGGGAGTGTGTAACCATAATTAAGCTTCCCTTTTTTTCTTTGATGTAATTTACGACCATTTTGATAATAAAGTCTTCTGTTTCTTCATCTAATGCTGATGAAGGTTCATCAAGTAAAAGAATAGCTGGTTTTAAAAGCAATATTCTGGCAAGTGCTAGACGTTGTTTTTCTCCACCAGATAAATTCTTTGTGTTAGTATCAAGAGTATGGCTCAAACCTACTTTTTTTAGCAATTCTCCATATAGTTTTACTTTGTTTTCTTGCTTTATTTCTTTACTTTCAGTATATTCAAGGGTTTTAGAAAAATTATCTTCAATAGTTCCTGGAAACATGCTAGGACTTTGTGGTAGCATTATAATCTCTCGTCTTAGTTCTATAGGATGATACTCTTCAATATCCTTGTTCTTGAATTTGATTGTTCCCTGGTCAGCAGAGATTATATTGTTTAATAGTCGTAGGAATGTAGTTTTTCCTCCACCACTTTTTCCTAGAATACAGGTAATTTTTTTTTCTTCAATTTCCAGATCTAAAATATTAAGTATATCTTTAAATTTGACGTTTTTAAGTGAGAACATAATTACACCTCTCTATCATTACTTTAAGATATTATGAATCAGCTTAGTTCTTTTAATCGATTATTTCATAAAAGAGTTCCTTTGTTTTATTCTTTGCTTCCTGCAGTATTTTATCTCCTTCTTCAGTAAGGGAATAATATTTACGAATCTTTCCGTCTATATTCTTTTCATTAGTTTTCAGGAGTTTATCCTTTTCCATTTTGTGTAGTATAGGGTAGATAGTGCCTGCGCTTATATTATATCCATGACTTTTTAGCTCCTCGATCATCCAAAGCCCAAAAAAAGCTTCTTTTTTGGCATGATGTAGTATATGTATCCTCATGAAGGCTAAAAATATTTTTCTTAATACTTTATTTTCCATGAAATCACTCCGCATTATCTAATTTCGATATCGATGTTTTATATTATAGCATAAGGTAGGGATTGTGGCAAGGGAGGTAATACAAATACTTTTAAAAAAGAGGTAATAAAAATGAAGAGAATGGAATTTTTAAAAAAGAGAAGATAATGAGCTCTATCTATATTTAGACTAATAGGAAAGACAGGCACTGCTCCTCTTCTATACTTTATTTATTATTCTGTAAAATAAAATACAGATTTATTTGGCTTTTTGATATACATTATTAATATACTAGGATTTAGATTAGAATTTCTACTTAGATATAAAATACTTAAAAAAATTATTTAATAATTTGATTAAGTATGTTAGCTAAGAAAAATAAAAACTTGCATAAGAAACATAATATTAATAATGTGAACTTTGTGACTAAAAAAAACGCTTTAAATAATAATAAATATTAGGAGGGAATTAATGTGAAAAAGTATTTAAAAGAATCATGGCAGAAAGAAATGCAAATTAGATTAGATGTAAATAATGTCTTTGTTGATAATATAGGAGAAGAACATGGTATTAGTAAGGAAGATGTTAATCAATTAGCTGATAGAGTGAAAGAAGCACATAAGAATATTCGAGAAGCTAATTTGGGTTTTATGGAATTACCTTACAATCAAGAGCAGGTGGTACAGGATATCAAAGAATTCGCTGAAGAAAACAAAGGTAAATTTGATAATTTTGTAGTTTTAGGGATTGGTGGTTCTGCTTTAGGCAACATCGCTTTACAGACAGCTTTGAATGATGCTTATCATAATTATAGGGACGATCGAGGAAGTGCCCCTCGTTTGTTTGTTCCGGATAATATTGACCCGCTTCGTTTTAAAAGTTTATTGGATATCTTAGATATGGAGAGAACTGTTTTTAACGTAATTTCTAAATCAGGTGGAACTGCCGAAACGATGAGTCAATATTTAATAGCACGTCAAATAGTAGCAGAAGAGGTAGGTGAAGAGAAAGTAAAAGAGCATTTTATTGCTACTACCAGTCAGGATTCAGGTTATTTAATAGAGATAGCCAAACGTGAAGAATATAAAACATTTCATATTCCCGAAAACGTTGGCGGAAGATTCTCTGTGTTAACAGCAGTTGGATTAGTCTCTGCGGCTTTTACTGGTATAGATATTGAAGCTTTGCTGGCTGGAGCTGCTTATATGGATAAAATTACTCAGAAAGAAGAAGTATGGGAAAACCCCGCATATTTAAATGCTGTTTTACAATATATTGCCTATGAGAATGGCAAACCCTTATCTGTTATGATGCCTTATTCTCATAGCTTAAAAGATCTAGCTGATTGGTATAGACAATTATGGGCAGAATCTTTGGGTAAAGAACTTGATAGAGAAGGTAATATTGTAAATCTTGGACCAACACCAATTAAGGCATTAGGTGCTACAGACCAACATTCACAAATGCAGCTATATATGGAAGGACCTTATGATAAATTCATTACTTTTCTTGAAGTTGAGAACTACGGTGCTGAAATGGAGATGCCTAAATTATATGATGATATAGAGGGGGTAGCATATCTTGGAGGACATAGCCTAGGTGAGCTGCTTAAGACTGAAAAGAATGCAACAGAATTGGCTTTAACAAAAAGAAGTAGATTGAATGAAACAATAATCCTGCCAGAGGTAAATGAGTTTACTATGGGGCAATTGTTATATATGTTGGAATTGCAAACTGCTGTGCTTGGCGAACTCTTAAATATTGATGCCTTTAATCAACCTGGTGTTGAGCTTGGAAAACATTATGCATATGGTGTTTTGGGAAGAGATGGGTATAAGGATTTCGGAGAAGAATATGATAATAGACCTGATAAAGATGAATCTCTAATACTATAATAAGCTCAACTTTTGGCATTGAATTATAATTCTGAAGCCAGTTTAGACATAGTTTATTAAATTATATAGATTTAATCCGGAAAGTTGAAATAACAAATAGTTGAAAGAATATATAGATTTTCTTATTAAGACAGATAATAAAAGCTAAGTGAAGTAAACTATACTTAGCTTTTAACGGAAGAACTTTGGAAAGGGGTTTTGTTAATGAAGAATAAATGTGATATAGGAGTTATTGGGCTGGCAGTTATGGGCCAGAACCTTGTTCTGAATATGGAGTCTAGTGGATATAATGTGGCTGTATATAATAGGACTAAAGAAACTACAGAGAAATTTCTTGAGAAACGTACCCAGGGTAAAAATATTTATCCAGGCTTTGACATAGAAGAATTTTTAGCTTTATTAAGTCGTCCTCGTAAAGTCATGCTAATGGTTAAGTCAGGTAAGCCTGTGGATTATGTGATTGATTCTATGTTACCTTATTTAGAAGAAGGAGACATTATTATAGATGGTGGTAATTCACACTTTACAGATACTGACCGTAGGTATAAAGAACTGGCTGAAAAGGGGATTAGTTTTCTTGGTACAGGAATAAGCGGAGGGGAGTATGGTGCCTTACATGGTCCTTCGATTATGCCTGGTGGCGATCAAGAAGCCTATCAACAAGTAGCAGAAATTTTTGAAGATATAGCTGCCAAAACAGATCATGGTTCTTGTGTAACATATTTGGGTAAGAAATCTGCTGGGCATTATGTAAAGATGATTCATAATGGAATTGAATATGGAGTAATGCAAGTAATAGCAGAAATTTATGATTTTATGCGTAAGATGATGGATTTGTCTGCAGAAGAAATGAGTAGTATTTTTGAGGAATGGAATGAGTATCATCAATCATATTTATTAGAGATAACTCATGAAATTTTGAAGAGAGTTGACCCCGAAACTGAAAAACCAATAGTCGATATTATATTAGATGAAGCCAGACAAAAAGGTACTGGAAAATGGAGTGTGCAAGAGTCACTAGAGTTAGGTGTTTTTATCCCAACTATAACGGCTGCTGTGAATGCCAGAAATATATCAGCTTATAAACAGGAACGTCTAAGTTTTAGCAAAGTTTTTAATGCACCTGAGAGCAAGAAACTTGATAGGGATTTTCTGAATGTACTGGAAGATGCACTGTATTTAGGAGTAGTAAATGCATATGCTGAAGGAATGACTTTATTACAGGAAGCTTCTCAGGAATATAATTACTCATTACCCTTAGGTGAAGTGGCTAGAATATGGGAAAATGGCTGTATTATTCGCTCTGCTTTTTTGGAGGATGTATATGAGGTTTATAAAGATAATTACAAAATTACTAGTATGATATTATCTAAAGAATTCAGGTATAATTTTCAGGAGAAGATACCTCAATTGCGCTTAATGCTAATTGCCGCTAAAGAAAGAGGAATCCCTGTACCGGCAATGTCAGCTACTCTTGATTATTTTGATAGTTTACGCTCTGTAGAATTACCTACAAATCTGATACAGGCGCAAAGAGATTATTTTGGTGCTCATACCTATCTGCGTAGAGATAAAGAAGGCACATTTCATACAGAGTGGCAGGATATAAAAAATGTTTAACTGAATGGGAATTTGATTGGAGCTAAGAATTAGGAACTTTGAGCTTGGAAAAGAAAGTTTAGAATCATATTGTACACTCTTACTTCTTTTAGCTCAGAATAAAGTACAGATAAATAATGGAGGTGTAGAAATGGCTATAGATATTACAAATGAATCATTTGATTTTATTATTTTTGGAGCTACAGGTGATTTAACTCATCGAAAGTTATTGCCAGCTTTCTATAATTTATATCGGCAAGGACAATTACCTGATAATCTAAATATATATGCTATAGGTAGAAGGGATAAAAATGATCAAATATATAGGGAAGAAGCAAGAAATGCAGTTATAGAACATTCTAGGTTTGATTTTAAGGAAGATAGCTGGGATGAATTTGCTGCAAAAATTAAGTATCTAAAATTTGATATAAGTCAAGATGAAGGTTATCAAGTATTAAAACAAGAATTTAATGAAAATTATAGGCAGATATATTATCTAGCTGTTTCACCAGATTATTTTTCCTTGATAGTAGATAAACTAGATGAGCATGATATGCTTAAAAATAGGGAGAAGAATAGTAGACTTGTTATTGAGAAACCTTTTGGTCATAATCTAGAATCAGCCATAAATTTGAATGAAAAAATAAGTTCTGTTTTCCCTGAAGAAGATATCTATAGAATAGATCATTATTTGGGAAAAGAGATGTTACAAAATATCATGGTACTGAGATTTGCTAATAGTATTTTTGAAGCAATTTGGAATAATAAATTTATTGATAATATCCAGATTATATCGAATGAACTAGGTGGAGTGGGTGACCGTGGAGGTTATTATGATCAGTCTGGCGCACTTAGGGATATGTTGCAAAATCATATTTTACAATTATTAAGTCTTACTGCAATGGAAGCACCTGGTTCAATGGATAATGAAGCGGTAAGAAATGAAAAAGTTAAGGTTTTGAAAGCCTTAGAAATTGAGGATGATAAACTGGAGGACTATACTGTCAGGGGGCAGTATGATAGTGGTATGATAGATGGAGAACAAGTAGTATCCTATCGGGGTGAATCCAGAACTGCTGATGAGTCTAATACTGAAACTTTTGTGGCTGTAAAAACATTCATTAATAATCTTCGTTGGGCAGATGTACCTTTCTACTTGAAAACTGGTAAAAGAACAACACGCAAATCTACAGAGGTTATTGTGGAGTTTAAAGAAGCAGCTCATCCTGCATATCAAAGTAAAGTATCATCTTTAATGCCAAATCTTTTAGTTATTAGGATCCAGCCTCAAGAAGGTGTTTTCTTTCAGTTTAATGCCAAACACCCTGGAACAGACACGAAAATTGTACCAGTACAAATGGACTTTTGCCAAAACTGTCAATTAGGGGAAAATTCTCCTGAAGCTTATGAGCGACTACTATTTGAAGTTATGAAAGGAGATTCTACTTTGTTTACTCGTTGGGATGAGGTAGAGTATTCCTGGAGATTTGTTGATAAGATTGCAAAGCTATGGCAGGAAAAGGAGCCTGAGTTTCCCAATTACAAGGCAGGTAGCAATGGGCCTAAAGAAGCGAATGAACTCTTGGAAAGAGATGGTCGTAAGTGGTGGGATATTAACGATCTGGCTGCTGAGGATGGTATTATTTGAAAGGAAAAGAAAACTCCATCTAAATCCTATATTTAGTTGGAGAGCTTGACTAATTATGGAGGTGTTTTGGATATGTGGAAGGGAAAAAAGATTTATGATATTTCTATGGAAATAAGTCCTGAGATGCCTGTTTATAAGGGCCGCCAGGAAAAGAAACCGGAGTTTAAGGTCTTAAATGATTATTCTACAGCTGATTCCTATGAAAGTAGTATTACTTTTAATATGCACACTGGTACTCATCTTGATGCTCCTCTGCATATGATAAAAGATGGTGCTACTATAGATGAATTTCTGAAAGAAGAATTCTTTTATGATAGTCAAGTACTGGATTTGACTAATCTGGATGATAAAGTTAAGGCAGAGGATTTAAAGAAATTTGATATAAAAGAAGGTAGTTTTATCTTGCTAAAGACTAAAAATTCTTATGAGGATAGG
Organism: Halanaerobiaceae bacterium ANBcell28; assembly: GCA_037623315.1. Classification (GTDB taxonomy): domain Bacteria; phylum Bacillota; class Halanaerobiia; order Halanaerobiales; family DTU029; genus JBBJJH01. The sequence goes on along the minus strand of JBBJJH010000008.1, from coordinate 89,580 downwards.
GAAGAAGATTTTATCTTTCTAGCCGAAGATGCTGCTGAGCACTTGATTGAACAGGATGTAAAGGGTATAGGGATTGACTCTTTGGGAATAGAACGTTCTCAAGAAGGTCATCCTACTCATAAAAAATTATTATCTAATGAGATTTTTATTTTAGAGGGATTAAGATTGAGGGGAATTGAAGAGGGGCAATATACTCTAGGCTTATTTCCCTTGAATATTCAAGGAGTAGAAGCTACACTTTGCAGGGCGATACTACTTGAACTTTAAAGAGTCTACTTTTACTTGTATAGTTGAAAAAACTATTTAAATCTTTAATTTAGGCGGAGAGTTTTACTGTTAGTTAAAGGGGTTGATATTTATGAATAAGATTCAAGAAAGCAAAATTGAAATATATACTTTGCAGCGCTGTCCTTATTGTAAGAAGGCAAAAGCATTTCTCAAAAGTAAAGGTCTAGATTACCAAGAATATAATATTGATGATAAGGGCATTAAACTTGAAATGGAGAACAGGACTGGTGGTGCAAAAACAGTACCACAAATATTTATAGATGATTATTCAATTGGTGGTTTTGATGACTTGATGGAAATGAAAAGAAGCGGAAAATTAGAGCTTATACTGGACATGGAACTTGATAAAAACTTTCAAAAGAAATGGGATCTACTGATTATCGGTGCTGGCCCGGCTGGCTTTAATGCAGCCTTATATTCGGCCAGAAAAGGTCTGGATGTTTTAATGGTATCTTCAGATATAGGCGGACAGATGGCTGATACAGGTGAAGTTGGTAATTATCTAGGTATGCTTGATGTTACAGGATCAGAATTAATAGATGATTTTTATCAACACGTCATGGACTATAATGTATCTATGGAAATTGGAGAGACAGTAAAGAATATAAGAAAAGAAGATGATAAATTCTTTCTTGAAACTGAAAGTGAGAAAGAGCTTGAGGCAAAAGCTATTATTATTGCCACTGGTGCTAGTAATCGTCAGCTAGGTGTAGAAGGAGAAAAAGAGTTTAGAGGAAAAGGTGTTCATTATTGTGCCACCTGTGATGGCTTCTTGTATGCAGGTAAGCGTGTAGCAGTAGTTGGAGGAGGCAACTCCGGTCTGGAAGCTAGTCTGGATCTGGCGAACTTATCCTGCAATGTTGTCTTAGTGGAATTTCAAGATAAACTTACAGGGGATCGAGTTCTAGTTGATAAGGTATTAAACAATGATAATATTCAGGTATATACAGCTTATGGAGTAGAAGAAATAAAAGGTGATAAGAAGCTTGACTCTATAATAATTAAAAATGTAAATACTGAAGAGAAAGAAAAAGTTGATGTAGAGGCAGTTTTTGTTGAAATAGGTTTAATACCTAATAACGATTTTGCAAGAGATATTTTAAAAGTAAATAAAGTAAATGAAATTGTAATTAATGAAAATAATGAAACCAGTATTAAAGGAATATGGGCTGCAGGAGATGTTACTAACATTAAGGATAAACAGATAATAATTTCTGCTGGTGAAGGAGCTAAAGCAGCTTTGCGAGTTAGTGAGTATTTAACACAACACTAAGAGTTAAATTTGTTTTATATATTTTGGTTTTGTGATATATGTCATAGCTAAATTCGCTTCATATAGGTATAATGTTAGTTAACGTTAACTTAAAGAAATGTATTCTTTAAAGCTTGCTAAAAATATGAATAAATAAAAAATACTTTTTTTATCTAACTCATGTACACCGGGAAGGTTTACAAGCCAATCAGCATCATATAATAGCTTGAAATTAAATGTATTAATATTTCCCGGGGAATGGTGATTGCCTTTCCTTATCTCCAACAAAGTGTTCTTTCATTTTATTGATAATTTCTTCTTTATATAGCATAAATTCTCTCCTACCTTTTCTTTAAATATTCTTTTAGCTTCTCAATCTTATTTTTTGTTTCTCTGATATAAGCAGAGTTTTTATCAAAAAAATTATAATTACTCTCTATAATATTGATTCCACCCTTTATGCTTGAAATTAAATTTTCTTTAGCAATTTGATGATCTGCTAGAACTGTATTCTTTATATGGGGTTCAATTTTACTGGCTTGCTGATGCAAGTTTTTTGAAGATCCTGCAATCCTTAAAGGTATTTCTATTATATCTTTCAAAATCTCTTTGCTTTCAATGCTTTTTTTGAAAGCAATGGCATCTTCATCCATAGCTTTTATGAAGATATTTTCTGCTTTTAAAAAAGAATCCTCAATAGCAAATTCAGTGTTTAATTGATTAATAAGTTCTTGCTCCCATGTTTTTTTGCTTACAGCATATGTTAGTTTTAATAGTGAGAGTCCTAAGAGACCATTAATAGCTATCGTGGACCCCCCTGCTGGAACAGGAGGATTATGTGAAGCCAGTCTTTTTGTAATTTCTTTTAAGGATTTATTTACTAAGATAAGATCACTCCTTTAAATATAGCATGGGCTTATTACCCTGTTAAACAGCATCTTCTTTGTCCAAAAATATACTTTTTAAATCTTCTAGAACATTAAAGATAATAGGACAAAGATGATTATTATTTATTATATTAAGTAATCTGTGATTAATATTGTCTTTATGCAAATGGGGAAAGGAACTACAGGCCTCGGGCCTACAGTCATAGACTGAACATTTTTTATCACTGAGAAAAGGACAAGAGTTGCCTTGAAAGGTAAAGCCCCCGGCTGTTTCTCTTTCGATATATTTTTTTGAGAATTCATCATAATCTAGGGTTAAAAATTTTGCAATATCCTTTGTTTCATCTAAAGATAAAGCGGGTATTAACTTCTTGCAACAATTAGCACATTTAGTACAATCAATTTCTTTTGAGTATTTTATGTTTAACTCATGTACAATTTTATCAACCTGATGATGATTGCATCCCTTTAAGAAGATTCTAAATTCCTCATTTTCTTTTTCTTTAGACTTTGATATGTCCATAATTCTTTGCAAATCTTCTTCCATAAATATTACCACCTCGTATTTTAATTGTATCATAGCTATATATAAGTATCTAGCAATAAACAAAAATTATACTGATATACAAAATATATGAGTGTTTAATAAAATTATTTAATAGATATATAATAATGCATAAAAAATGTAAGCTTATATGTGAGAAGAAAGTCTATAATTGTAAGTTTCGTTTTTTTAGTTATAAGGAGAGTTTATGAGATATGATATATGTAAAAGCGCTTGACAGATATGTCAAGGTGTGATATATTTTAAATTAGTTAACACTCGTTAACTAATGAAATGGGGTGGAATTTTGGCAAGATTAAGCTCGGAAGAAAGAAGAAAAGAAATTCTTGATGTTGTTTTGAAAATAATTCATGAAGAAGGTTTTTATAATTTAAGTATTAGAAATATAGCAGAAAAAATTAATATTTCTGAAGCGGCTATATATCGTCATTTTAAAAATAAAAAAGCAATTATAGATAAGTTAAGTGACTTAATTTTTCAAACGCCTTTTTGGAAGAAAGAAAATACAGAAGGAAATTTATTTGATTTACTACAGATAATAATGGAGAGGCAGTTTTCTTTCTTAGAGGAAAATCCATATCTGACAGCTATTATTTTTCAGGAAGAAATATTTAGAGAGTACACTGATATTGGAGAAAAGATAAAAGAGTGTAGAAAAGATAAGGAAAATACAGTACTTAAAATTATAGAAAAAGGCCAAGAAAGAGGCGAGTTTAAAGATGATGTAAACCCTTTAATTTTTGCTCGTTTGTATATGGGGGCAATCAGAGTTTCGATAATAAACTGGAGAGCTAATAATTTTTCATTTAGTCTTGATGGGGAAGCTGAAGAGATTTGTAAGGAATTATTTAAGATATTAAAATAAAAGCTAATTAGCTTTTATTTGTAATTTAGTTAGTTAACGTTAACTTAATGAAGAAAGCTGTCCCGCCCTTGTTGAAAATAGAAATATTCTTTTGCTAGTATTAGATTAAAAATTTAAGAAATGGAAGGTGAAAATGAAATGAGTATTACAATTTTAATTTTTGCTGTGATTACTCTAGTTTCATTAATAGTTTCATTAGTGAAGGATAAAAAGAAAACTTTTGATTCTATGAAAGGTGCTAAAAGCATGATGGGGAATTTACTAAGTGAGTTAATTGCAATACTACTATTGATAGGTCTTGTACTCACTTTTATTCCTACTGAAACAATATCGCGTTTTATGGGAGAGAGTAATACATTGCTTTCTACTATTGGATCAGCTCTTGTAGGAACAGTTACTTTGATTCCAGCATTTGTGGCTTTTCCCTTGGCTGGTTCTCTTGTTGATCAGGGTGCTAGCTTGATACCTATTGCTGGATTTATTACTACTTTGACTATGGTAGGTTTTGTTACTTTCCCTCTGGAGAGAAGAGAGTTTGGTTTAAAGTTTGCTATAAGTAGAAATGCATTAAGTTTTGTCTTTGCTATACTGATAGCTATGATTATGGGGGTGTTATTATAATGAAAAAGTTTTTAATGAAAAATAAATTACTTGTAGTAGTACTCTTAGTTTATATAGGATTGTTTATTTTTCAAACAGATAAGGCTTTAGAATCCCTTAATAGTAGTAGATATTATATTGTTGAGATGCTTAAGATAATGCCGATTATTTTTATTTTGGCTTCTCTAATAAATGTCTGGGTACCAAAGGAAGTGATTGTAAAATATTTTGGAAAGGATTCTGGAGCAAAAGGTGTATTTTTCTCTTTCCTATTAGGGAGTTTTTCTGAAGGTCCTATTTATGCAGCTTTTCCGGTCTGTAAGAGTTTGATGAATAAAGGAGCCAGCATCCCCAATATAGTGATTATAATTAGTAGTTGGGCAGTAATTAAGGTCCCCATGTTAATAAATGAGGCTAAGTTTTTAGGTGGTAGATTTATGTTTACAAGATGGATAACCACTGTAATTGCGATTATGCTTATGTCTTATATAATAAGATTTTTTGTAAGCAAAAAAGATATACCTGAATTAGATAAGAATAAAGAATCCGTTAAGAATACGGTGGCTATTAAAAAAGAGTATTGTATTGGCTGTGCTGCCTGTGTAAGAGTTGCTCCTGAGAATTTTGTTTTAAAAGATGGAAAGGCTGAGATTATTAATAAGGAGTTTACAAAAGATTTAATTAAAAAAAGTATTGAGAACTGTCCGCTTACTGCAATATATTAACAGATCATAATTTTTTAAAACCTGTCTTACAAGAGATAGGAATAAAATGGGATGATTTCAAGCTTAGTTTAAAAGCAAAGAAAGCTACACCACCAGAATTATTTGAAGAAATTAATATGCATTATGAGATAAAAGCAGCTGTAAGTGAAGAAGTGTTGGAAGAAGCTTTAGAGGAATCGCATAGACTAGAAGTTGTTTTGTATCGACAGCAGGTAATGTATCTAGTTAAAGAGATAGTTAAATAGATGATAATAGAATGAAAGACAGGAGAACCTTATTCCAAAGTTCTCCTGTCTTAATTTTTCTATCTTAGCATACGTTCTACATTATTCCAGAATCTATCATCAGAGTTTCCTAAGCGCCATATTCCAATACCTCTTAAATCATACTTATTTACCAAATCAAATTTGAAGGCAGCACTGTTACCGTTTTCAAACCAAACTTCATGTTCTTCACCGTTGTCATCTATATAGTTAAAGTAGGGAGTTTGGAATTCGTTATTCCATTGTATTTCTACGCCCATTTCTTTTGCTAATTGATGTGCTCTTTTCTCACTTAAATCAGGGGCTCTTTCTGAAGATGAAGACCAATCATAGCCATAGTTAGCTATTCCTAACATTAGTTTGTCTGCTGGTATATATTCTAAAGTGTATTTAATATTTCTTTCTACCCAATCAATTGGTGCTATTGGACCTGCAGGTCCAGTTGACCAGTGATGGTCATAAGTCATAATAAGCATTCTATCAATTAGTGGAGCTAAAGCTGCATAGTCATATGCTTCATGAAGATCTGAAGGAACATCTATTTTTGGGAAAACTGATATTGTAACTAGTTTGTCCATTTCTCTTAACTTTTCAGATAGTTTCTCCATAAATGCAGTGTAACCGTTTCGAGTCCAGGGTGGAATGAATTCAAAGTCAATATTTACTCCGTCAAAATCGTATTGTTTAACTAGTTCTACTACGCTATTGACAGCTTTTTTCCTTGTTTCAGGATCTACTAAAATCATATTATTTGTTTGATTGTTATTAATTAATGGTATCATTTTGATGTTATTAGCACTGGCAAAGGTGTGTACTTCATGTTGATAGCCACCATATCTAGATTGAATTGAGCCATCAGGCATCAAGGTGTACCAAAAAGGGGCTACCATATCAATATGATCATTATATGTTTTTAAATTTTCATATGAATTAGCATCATGTGTTAGCCAGTTTACATGGAATCCTAAAACTTCCCGACGTTTGTTATCATTTGTAGAGTAATCTAGAATATCATCAATATTTTCGTCAAAATTTTCATTAAAAATGGGCTCATCTGGAACTTCTTCCTTGTTTTCTCCGATAAAATTGTTTATAATAATAGATACTAGGAAAAGTAATACTCCTCTTATCCAGGGATGGTTTTCAGCCCAGTCTAGATTTGCACTATAAATTACGGTACTAGTTGTTATTAAGAAAAAAGGTACTAATATAAATATTAACAGGACAGTTATAATGTATTTTTTGTATTTATTATAAAAAGCTATTTTCTCCACATCCTTTCTATATTTTAAACATAATAAAAAAATTACATAAAATGATTTAATATGATTAGATAGATTACTTTTTAGCTATCTTGTTGACTTACAAAACATATATAAGCTAACATAAGTAATATGCACATTTAATATTATAAGTGCTGCTAGGAGTGCAATCAATGCATAAATTATGGATGGCTAGGAAAATATAAACAGAAAATATGCTAGAATGAAATTTTAATATGGATATACTCAATTGTTTAGGTAAATTTTACTTTAGATATTTATAATAATTGCTTGATTAGATAGGAAAGCTATATTAGAGCATGGCTTTTTTATCTTTGAGATATTTGCTTTTCAAAGCAAAAATAAATAAATAGGAGTGAGACAAAAGTATGAAGTTTTTTATTGACACAGCTAATTTAGATGAGATTAGAGAAATTAAGGATTGGGGGATTTTATCAGGTGTTACTACTAATCCTAGTTTGATAGCTAAAGAGGGAGATGTAGAGTTTGAAGATGTAATTAAACAAATTACTGATATGGTACCTGGTCCAATTAGTGCAGAGGTTATTAGCCTTGAAACTGAAGGAATGGTTGAAGAAGGGCGCAAGCTAGCAGCTATTGCTGATAATGTAGTTATTAAAATTCCTATGACTCCTGCTGGTCTTGGAGCAGCTAGAATACTTTCTGATGAAGGAATTAAAACCAATGTAACTCTTGTTTTCTCAGCAAATCAAGCATTATTGGCAGCAAGAGCAGGCGCTACTTATGTTAGTCCATTTTTAGGCAGATTGGATGACATTAGTCAAGATGGTATGCAATTAGTTAGAGATATTGTTGAAATCTTTAGCTGGTTTGATATTGATACAGAAATTATTGCTGCCAGTATTCGCCATCCTTTCCATGCTCTTGAGGCAGCTAAGTCTGGTGCACATATTTCAACAATTCCTTATAATGTATTCAAAAGCATGGTACAACATCCAAAGACCGATGAAGGTATTGAAAAGTTTATTGCTGATTGGGAAAGTAGATCATAATTAGTATAAACTCAGTTTAATATAGTTATTTAAAGTATAAAAGGGGTCACCTCACATCATAGAGGTGGCCCCTTTTTCACATTTTTTATAGTAAAGTCATAAGATATTATTGTTCTAAATTTATAGAAAAGAGGTGTTGATATTATGGCAGAAAGATTTGGTGGCTTCTGGGAGATAGGTTTAAAATCGCCAATAGTAGGGCGGGTTGAGAAACCCCGGGAAAATGGGTTGACTATGGTTATAGATAAAGGATTAGGCATCAATAGCTTAAATGATTTCTTAGAGCTAAACTCTCAATACATAGATTTCCATAAATTGTCCTTTGGTACTTCTTTAATTTATCCAATGGAAGTTTTAAAAAAGAAAATATCAATAATTAAGGATTCGGGGGTTGATGTTTATCCTGGAGGTACTTTATTTGAGATTGCTTTTATTCAAAATAAATTAGAAAAATATTTGTTTAGAGCCAAAGAGTTAGGTTTTACAGCTATTGAAATTTCAGATGGTACAATTTCTTTTCCATCAAAACTGAGAGCTGAAGCTATAGCGATGGCTAAGTCATTAGAATTTATTGTTTTAACAGAGGTTGGAAAGAAAGATAAAAATGATTCTCTTTCCTTAGATGAGATGCTTGAACAAATAAACTTTGATTTATCAGCTGGTTCTGATTTTGTAATTATTGAAGCTAGAGAGTCAGGCAAAGATGTTTCAATATATAGTGAAGATGGGAGTGCAGATTTAGAGAGTCTAGAGAAAATTATGTTAGCTGTTGGAGAAAGTAAAGAAAAGATCATTTGGGAAAGTCCTTTAAAAAAACAGCAGGTATTATTAATAGAAAGACTTGGAGCCAATGTTAACCTGGGGAATATCCAAGTTGAAGATGTATTTGCTTTAGAATCTTTACGAAGAGGCTTACGTGGTGATACTTTTAAAGCTACATTAGATAAAGAGTTATTAAAAGAAAATGTGGTGGAAGATACCAGGGGAGTTTTATAGTGCCAGAAGTAAAAATTATTTTGACCCCAGGTGAATTAGAAAAACAAAAAATTAGTAACAGGACTGTTGTTGTTATTGATGCTTTAAGAGCTAGCACTACGATTGTTACAGCACTTTCTAATGGAATTGATTCTATTATTCCTTTTAGTTCTAAGAAAGAACTGCTTAAATATTATAATAAACATAAAGAGAAAAATAATCTACTTTTAGCTGGTGAAGATAAAGGTAGAAAGATTGCAGGCTTTGACCTTGATAATTCTCCTTTAAGTTTTTTAAACCCTATTTTAAAGGGCAAGACAATTTTATTTAAAACAAGTAATGGGACTTCTGTATTAAATAAAATAGATAGAAGCAATTTAATATTAGTGGGAAGTTTAATAAACAGTAAGATAATCTCTGAGTTGATAATGGAAAAAGGAGAGAATGTATATCTTATTTGTGCAGGAAGTAATGGTGCCTTTTCTTTAGAGGACTTTGTTTCAGCTGGTCGTTTTTGTTATTTACTTAAACAATCAGCTTGGAAAGGTGATGATCTGACAACTGCTGCAGCTAGAATATACGAAGATAATAGTCTTTATAAAGAGTTAGTTAAATTATTCTATCACTCTAGAAACGGTCAAAATTTATTGGAACTAGGATATGAAGAAGATATAAAGTTTGCTAGTAAGTTAGATTATTATAATCTTATACCAGTATATGATGGCAAGATAATTAGAAAGAAAAGTACAAAAGCAAGTTTATATGACTTGAAAAGCAAAGAAGAAAATTACAGGGGTATTTCTTTTTAATTATTTGCTTAACTGTGTAGTCTGATAAAAATATTCTATTATTTTATCCTTCAGCATATGTATATAAAAGTATTAACATAAACTACTATATGCTGGAGGAGTATTATATGAATATTAGTTATTTGTTATACTTAATAATATTATTGGGTTTATTAGCACATTCAAGAGTGTTAGTTTTAGCCGCGTTTTCTTTGTTAATTCTTAAAGAGCTAGGCATGTTGTCTATTTCTGAATTTTTAAGTAATAAAGGTATAGAAATAGGCCTAATATTTTTACTAATGGCTATTTTAGCCCCTCTTGTATTAAAACCATTTTCTTGGGCCGAATTGAAAGATATTATCTTGAACTGGAAAGTACTGGTTGCTATACTTGCTGGCTTACTTGCTACAAAATTTAATGGCATGGGTCTTACTTTGCTGGAAGATTCTCCGCAATTAATTATAGGAATAATTCTTGGCTCCCTTTTGGGTATCATTCTTTTGGGAGGCATTCCTGTTGGTCCTTTAATGGCTGCTGGAATTGCAGCACTTTTAATTGAGTTAATTGAACTGATTTTTAAAATATAATGATAGTTTTTGGCTAATATATTGCATAGAGGAGTTGAAATTATGATTATTCCCTATATTTTAATTATTTTATTTATTCTAGTATGTATATTTTATCACCCCACTGATGAGAAAAAACACTTTAACTACCTTACTTATATTGATAAGGCAAAAGAAGATAAGTTTGAAAGAATTAAGCTAAAGAAAAAAAGTTAGAATAGAAGTATTGGAAAATGGGACTTAATATTTTAGCAAGGAAAAAATCATTTATACTGTTTATTTTATAAGGCTTTTATTATAAAATAATATTATTAATATAATTAGTTAATATAGTAGACAAGCTAATAGTTTTGTCTTATAGAAAATGGAAAGGATTTGATAGTTAATGCCAGTATTTGATATGCCATTAGATCAGTTGAAGAAATACCAGGGAATTAATCCTCGGCCTAGGGATTTTGATTTGTATTGGGAGAGGGCTATACAAGAAATGAATGAGTCTAAGTCAGAGTTGGAATTAATTCCAGCTAATTTTCAAGCCCCATTTGCTGACTGTTTTGATCTTTATTTTACAGGGGTTAGAGGTGCTAGGATACATGCTAAGTATTTGCGACCTAAGAATAATGCCCCTCATCCAGCTCTACTTCAGTTTCATGGTTATACAATGGATTCGGGTGATTGGATCGATAAATTACCGTATGTAGCTGCAGGGTTTGCAGTCTTTGCTATGGATTGTAGGGGGCAGGGTGGTTTGTCTGAAGATACCGGAGGGGTAAAAGGGAATACACATCATGGGCATATTATTAGAGGTCTTGATGATGAACCTGATAATCTCCTCTATAGACATATTTTTTTGGACACGGCTCAATTAGCCTCAATAGTCATGAATTTACCTGAAGTTGATCCTAAGAGAATTGGGGCTATGGGAGGATCACAGGGAGGGGCTTTGACAATTGCCTGTGCATCATTAGTCCCAGAGATTAAAAGGCTAGCACCTGTTTATCCGTTTTTGGCTGATTATAAAAGGGTCTGGGAAATGGATTTAGCAAAAGACGCTTATGGGGAATTAAAAGAGTATTTTAGACGTTTTGACCCTCGACATGAAAGGGAAAATGAAATATATACTAAGTTAGGGTACATAGATATACAAAATTTAGCAGATAGAATTAAAGGAAAAGTGTTGATGGCAACTGGTTTGATGGATATGATATGTCCACCTTCAACACAATTTGCAGTATATAATAAAATTACTGCTGAGAAAGAGATGAAGATTTATCCTGATTTTGCTCATGAACATTTACCTGGTTTTGCTGATATTTGCTTTAAGTTTATGATGAAACTTGTTGATAGTAATTAGAATAGTTTTTACTATGGCCTCCTAGAAAATAGGGGGCTTTATTATGTTAACAATTATCTATAGTCTAATGTTTTTAATGCCTTCTAATGATTTATTATGAAAAATAGTCAATTAGAAATAATTATATATAATTGTTATTTAATATCAAAAATGATAAAAAAGTCCCATTGCAAAACCGGTTTATATTTTTATGAAAAAATTGAAGTTTTAAAAATTATAATATATAATTAAAATTAGAAAAATATACATATAAATTTTATATTTGTTACCCAAGGAAAACTTATACATGAACTTGCGTAAAATGTATTTCTAAAAAGACATTAAATTTTATCTTAATTCTGATTATTTTGTCTTGTTTTAATCTTCATTTTAATTTCATTCCACTAATTATTGAGTGGAGGGGGTAAATTAAAGTTCATATAAATTAATAATATTATGTATTAAAGGGGGGTGTATTTTAAGTATCACTTTATTTTAGAAAGAAAAAATAAAAATAATTTAAATTTTTAGGGGGTTTTTATTAGTGTTTAAAAAGAGTTTAAAATTTTTAGTGATTGTTTTGGCGCTTACTTTATGTTTTTCAGTGGTTTACGCTGAAAACTTACTAAGACAGGGAGATTTTGAAGATGGAGCTTTGCCATGGGAGTTATTCGTAAATTCACCTAATGCTGCAAGTGGTAGAGTAGAGAATGGCGAGTATGTAGTTACAGTTAATGATCCAGGTACACAAGGTTGGCATATTCAATTAAGACATAGAGGATTAACTATAGAAGAGGGACATACTTATACAATTAGTTTTAAAGTTAGGGCTTCAAAGGATGCTCAAGTATATGCTAAAGTTGGAATGGCTGGTGATCCTTATCATGAATTTTGGAATAATAGTTGGAGTGCAATAGATTTACCTGCAGGTGAAATAGTAGAAATAGAGCAGACATTTACTATGACAGATCCAACACATAATGCATCTGAGTTAGGTTTCCATCTAGGTGGAAATTATGGTGGTGATGCTCCATATACAGTTGCTTTTGATGATATCGTATTATGGGATGATCAATACACTAGGCCACCAGAATGGGAAGATGTAGAATTATCAGATATTCGTGCAAACCAAACTGGATATTTACCTAATGCAGTTAAAAGAGCTACAGTAATTTCTGATTCTAATTCTTCGTTAAATTGGGAATTAAAAGATAATACTGGCAGGGTAGTATATTCAGGACAAACACAAAGATTTGGTTTTGATCCAGCTTCAGGAGATAATGTTCATATTATTGATTTCTCTTCTTTTGAAGATGAAGGAGAAAACTTTACATTATCTGTTGGTAATAGCGAAAGTTTTCCATTTGATATTTCAGAGAATGTCTATAGACAATTGAGATACGATGCTTTTTCATATTTTTATCATAATAGAAGTGGTATCGATATAACAATGCCTTATGCTGGAGGAGAAGAATGGACAAGACCAGCAGGACATGTTCCTGATATTGCAGAACCAGGTCCAGGTGTAGAAGGTAATTATACTATCGATGCAACTGGTGGATGGTATGATGCTGGTGACCATGGTAAGTACGTAGTAAATGGTGGTATTTCAGTATGGACAGTTATGAACCAATATGAGCGCACCTTGTATGCTGAAAATGCATCTACAGAGGCTGTGGCTGATGGTGCTATGAATATACCAGAAAGTAATAATGGGTATCCTGATATTCTTGACGAAGCACGTTGGCAGATGGAAATGCTTCTGAATATGCAGGTTCCAGAGGGTTATCCTATGGCAGGAATGGCTGTTCATAAACTTCATAATCCAACTTGGACTTCCCTTCCATTAGCACCACATGAAGATACTAATCCACGTATTTTTATGCCACCTAGTACAGCAGCTACATTAAATCTAGCAGCTGTTGCTGCACAGAGTGCTAGATTGTGGGAAGAGTTTGATCCTGCGTTTGCTGCAGAATGTTTAACTGTAGCTGAAAGAGCTTGGGAAGCTGCACAACAGTATCCAAGTGTGTACGCTCCTACTGCAAATAGTCAAGGTGGCGGAGCTTATTCAGACAGTAATGTTCAGGATGAATTTTATTGGGCGGCTGCTGAGTTGTTTATAACTACAGGTGAAAATGAATACTTAAATTTCATTCAAAGCTCACCTTATTATTTAAGTGTAGCTAATCCATTATCTTCAGGATCTGAAACTGAGCCATTCTCATGGCAAAGTACAGGAGCATTAGGTACTGTATCACTTGCATTAGTTCCTAATAACTTAAATGCAAATGATCTACAAACTGCTAGACAAAATATTATTAATGCTGCTGATGAATGGATAGATGTTATTGATAATGAGGGTTATGGCACACCACTTAGATCATATTATTGGGGATCTAATTCAGTTGCTTTAAATAAAGGTATTTTTATGGCATATGCTCATGATTTTACTAATAATGATAAATACTTTGATGGTGCAGTTCAAGCTATGGATTATGTTCTTGGACGTAATGCATTGAGTCAGAGTTATGTAACTGGTTATGGTGTAATAGTACCTAGAGAGCCACATCACCGTTTCTGGGCGAATAGTATTGATAGAAATTACCCATTACCACCTCCAGGAGTATTAGCAGGTGGAGCTAATTCAAACTTACAGGATTCTGTAATGACAGGTGGAGGATTTGACAATGCTGCTCCACAGGAATGTTATGTAGACCATATTGATTCTTATTCAACCAATGAGGTTACAATTAACTGGAATGCTCCTTTAGCATGGTTAGCTGCTTATTTAGATGACATGAGTGGCGAAGGTACTACTCCTCCGGAAGTTCTTATTGGAGATGTTAATGATGATGGCGTAATAAATTCACTAGATTATACAGTATTAACTAGATATTTAGTAGGTCATAATGTTGATATTAATTATGAAGCTGCAGATGTTAATTTTGATAATCTAATTAACTCACTTGATGCTGTAGTATTAGGTAGGTATTTATTAGGAGAAATTACTGAATTTTAATATATAGAATTTGAAAAATGCTTAGACAATATATATTAAGATTATATGAATTGTAGGGGGGCTTTTAGCCCTCCTATTTTTTAAATAGGTATAATATATTAATTATATTATATGATTAATGAGATTTATAATATAACAATATTAAATAAGAGATATTAGAAATAATATGGAGTATAAAGGATATAATTTTGAATAAAGGATTAATTTAATTAAAATTAGATTTGACTATTATGCATTTTTTTATTATTATTATTTCTGTTGTACAGGAATTTAATAATTTTCTTAGAGATTCTAAGAACACTTAAATTATGCTAACGTGGCTCAATTGGTAGAGCAGCTGACTTGTAATCAGCAGGTTACCGGTTCAAGTCCGGTCGTTAGCTCCATTTAATAAAAAGGCCTTTAGGCCTTTTTTTTATGCTCTATTTTTTACTTAGTGCTGATTAATTATAAGATGAGCGACAATAAAAAATATATAATTGGGATATAGCTGTAGTGTGAAATTGTAATTGAATAATATTCAAGCAAAAATTGTATTTTATCTGGCGCCTTGCATTAGTATGTAGTTTGCTCTATAAGGTAATATTATACAAAAAAACTATTTTAGATAGCTAAAGATTTGATGTGCTTAAACTAATGAAATTTACTATTGATATTAATAGAGGATTTACTCGACTTAACGCGAATTATGTAGATAAGGAAAATAAATATAGTCATTAATTAAGGTAGGGAAATCTAATGCATAAAAAATACAAACTATTATTTATCTTATTTGTACTAGTAATTTTATTTACAGCTTGTACTAATGACTTGCAACAGCAATTATATATAACTGCTTATCCATCTCAAGTAAGTGAAGAGGAGATATTTTCAGTTTCAGGAGAATACATAAACAGGGAATCATCAAGCTATGAGCAGGTGGAAATATGGCTTTCAGTTAAAGGAATCAACAGCCATAAAACTTTATACAGTGATAAAATTTTTATTGAAAATAGCAGTCAAAAGTTTAGGTTTAGTGATATCAGTATAGATCATCTTGAAGAAAATATATATTTTCAACTTAAATTGATAATTGATGCTAACTTTGTTCTTGAAACAGATACTAGGGATAATCCTGTTATGCTCGCTGGCTGGCATAGAGATATCAAGACCAGCTATTTCCTTGCAGAAGATGCTGAGGGAAATCCACTGAAAGGAACCTGGAATAATGATCTGACAAAAGAAAATCCTTTCTTTTTCGCTTTACCATACCGGGATTTTTATTATTTTGTAGATGGAAGTGAGCAACCTGTTAGAAAAGACTATTATGGTGTATCGGATGTTAAGAATAGATGGATTGAAATTATGTATAGTGACAATGGAAAAAAAGTTTCTGTATATGCTCAATGGGTTGATGTAGGTCCCTGGAATTATTATGATCCATATTATGTTTTTGAGTTTCAAAGACCTTATGCTGAAATAGGTATTGATATGGGATGGTCTTCTCGCGGATATCGTGAAAGCAATAAGGCAGGCTTGGATGTTTCACCAGCAGTGATGGAATATCTAGGTGAACAATTTAACCAGGACTTTTTGAGGAAAGGAATCATTGATGTAAATTGGAGGTTTATTGAAGAAGATGAAGTTCCTAATGGTCCCTGGAAAGAAAAAATCAGTACAAGTTCTGCAGATATAGAGGAATTTAATTTAGAAACGCAGAGTCTAAGAACCCTTAATGATTAAATTAGAGTTTGTATTGGATAAAATTATATACATTTACTAACAATAATCTTAGTTCACAAATTAATATGATATTGTTAGTAAACAAGTAATTTAAACCCTGAAGGCGTATAAGATCTAACTTAGTCTCTTTCAGGGTACCTTTATTTAAAAATACGTAAAAATAAATTGACTTAGCACTTGTACGTACGACCGGACAGGTGTTATAATATACAAAAGGAGTGAGGAATTATATGAGTGAGAATTCTATCAAGGAGATTATTATCAAAGAAAAGGCAAATCAAGAAGTACCAGGTCTAATTAAAAAGTTAAGCACCTTTAGGAAAGTTTATCTTATTGCCGATGAAAATACTTATTCTGTTGCTGGAAATGATCTGAAAGAGATTTTAAAAAAAGATGGCTTTCAGGTAGAGTTACTTATTCTAGAAGGAGAAAAAATTATTGCTAATACTGAATACCTTTTCAAAGTATTGAAAGGCGTTAAAAGAGATGGGTATTTAATTGCTTGTGGTGCAGGAACTATTAATGATCTTACTCGCTATATTAGTTATAAATTAGAGGTTCCCTATATGATAGTAGCTACTGCTCCATCAATGGATGGATATGCTTCACATGTTTCTCCTATAACAGAAGAAGGTGTTAAAACTACATATAATGCTGTTACGGCAGAGGCTATTGTTGCCGATATAGATATTCTTAAAGAGGCTCCCTGGGAAATGATACAGGCTGGATATGGTGATCTTATTGGTAAAATATCTGCTTTAATGGATTGGAAACTGAGCAATATATTGTTTGATATAAAACTTAATCCTGAGGCTATCTCCTTAGTGGAAAATGAATTGATTCGACTTATTGACCTAACTCCACAGCTTAAAGAAAGAACTACAGAAAGTATTAAAGTTTTGACCAAAGGTTTGATTAATTCAGGAATTGCTATGCAAATTGAAGGAAATTCAAGACCTGCTTCTGGAACTGAGCATCATATTTCTCATTTTTTAGAGATGTATGGTGAAATTTATGAGCGTAATTTACCTACTCATGGAGTGAAGGTTGCTTTAGGTGAATATTTTGCAAGTAGTTTGTATTTAAAGCTTTATGAGGTGGATTTTAAAGAACTTAGTAATTGTGATGATAAAGAAAAGAGGAGAAAAAGAATTAAAGAAAATTATCTTGCTAGAGCAAATCCTGTCTTAAAAGTCCTTGATGAGCGTTGGGAAGAGTATCAATTAGATATTGATAAATTGATTGAGAAAGAAAAAGAAATAAAAGAATTGATTGAAGAAAATATAGAGTATCTAAAGGGTATAAAAAATTACCTTGCTCAATTAGGTATTTTCGATAGAGAGGATATAAAGTCTATTGATAAAAAGTCCTTATTAAAGGCTCTACAGTCAGCCTTTGAAATCAGGAACCGTTATACTGTAGCGTCTCTTCTTGATCAAGTAGGATTATTAGAGGAGTTCAGCCAGCAATTACTGGATGATTATCTAAGGATTATTGAAGATAATACTCCGAGAGCATAGGTGACTGCAAAGAGTGTAATGGATTTGGCTTTGTTTTGAAATGAGATGATAAAAATGGATAATGATAATTTCCTACCTAAATATATATTGGTTAAAGATAAGATAAAAGATTTAATTAAAAATAAGGAGATTTCTCCTGGGGATAAAATTCCTGGGGAAAATCAGCTTTGCGATAAATATAATGTAAGTAGGCATACTATTAGAAGAGCAATAGATATTTTAGTTCAGGAAGATATCTTAGAGAAAAGACAGGGTTTAGGTACTTTCTATCGAGGAGAAAATGCTAACAGAACCGGGAATATTGGTTTTATTAGTATTAGTTTACATGATTATATTTTTGCTGATATTCTTTCTGCTGTTGATAATATTATGCATCAAAATAACTATCAGATTATCTTGGGAAATTCTCGGGATGATATATCAAGAGAAAAGAGTATTCTCTTGCAGTTTCTAGAGAAAGGTATTGATGGATTGATTATTGAACCTGCCAGGAGTGCAATTAATACCTCCAATATAGATTTGCTTGAGAAATTTGCTAGCAAAAATATACCAGTAGTAGTATTGGATAGCAGCTATCAATCTGATTTGATAAATACAGTGCTAGTAGATGATAAAAAAGGTGGGGAAATGGCTGTAAATCACCTAATAGAAATGGGCCATCAAGAGATAGCTATAATTTATAAAGCTACACATAAACCAGCCCTTGCTCGACTTAGTGGATATAAGAGAGCAATTATAGATGCAGGTTTAGAGCTTAAAGATGAATTGCTTAGACCATATTTTAATTCAGAATTTAGTAATCCAGGTGAGTTTGAAAGAGAAATAAGAGAAATACTTAATGAACTATTGAAAAATAAAAAGTTAACTGGCATTTTTGCTTTTAATGATCAGATAGCTGTATTATTAAACGAGCTTTTACTTGAAAAAGGCTTAAATGTACCTGATGATATTTCTATAATTGCTTTTGATGATTCAAAATTAGTAAGGCTTAATAATATATCTATTTCTTCTATAGCTCATCCGAAAGAGAAAGCCGGAAAAAAAGCCGCAGAGATTATTATAGAAGAACTTGAAAGGGAAGAGACTCCCTTACATATTAATAAAGTTTTTAAGCCCTTTTTGTGTAAAAGGAGTTCTGTAAAAAAGATTACTAGGAGGTAAATTAAACAATGTTAGAAAAGTTAAAAGAAGAAGTATTAGAGGCAAATTTGAAACTGGAGAAGAGGAATTTAATAATTTATACCTGGGGTAATGTGAGTGGTATAGATAGGGAGAAAAAGCTGGTGGTGATTAAACCTAGTGGTGTATCTTATGATGATTTAACAGTTGATAAAATGGTAGTTGTAGATTTAGAAGGTAATGTAGTAGAGGGTGATTTGAAGCCATCTTCTGATACAGCTACTCACCTTGTCTTGTATAATAGTTTTAAGGATATTGGTGGAGTTGTACATACTCACTCTCCATGGGCTACAAGTTGGGCTCAGGCTGATAGAGATATTCCTTGCTTTGGTACTACACATGCTGATTATTTCTATCAGGAAATACCCTGTACTAGGCCTATGACTCCTGCTGAAGTCAAAGATGCTTATGAGGAAAATACAGGTAAGGTGATAGTGGAAAGGTTTAGAAATAAAGATGCAAATCGTACTCCAGCAGTTCTAGTTTCTGGACATGGTCCTTTTACCTGGGGTGAAGATGCAGCAGATGCCGTTCATAATAGTGTTGTCCTGGAAGAACTGGCCAAAATGGGATATAAGACAGTACAGTTAAATCCTGGTCAAAAAGGTGTTTCCAAGTTCTTGATGGATAAGCATTATTTCAGAAAACATGGAGAAAATGCATACTATGGTCAATAATATCTTTTTGAACTATAGTTTGATATAGTAACTGTGCTTTATAGTTTTAAAATTTTAAAGGGTGGTCTGAAAAATTAGTCCTGGGAGTTTTAGTGCTAATTAACTCCTAGATGAAATATAAGATGTTGAGACAATGCAAGATACTTTATTAGGAGGGATTTTATGCAAGTTGAAGTGAATGAAGTAAGAGAAGCCATCAAGAATGCTAATACAGCAATTGGAATTGAATTAGGTTCTACTAGAATTAAAACTGTTTTGATCAATGCAGATAATACAGCTATTGCTACAGGTAGTCACCAGTGGGAAAATAGCTATGTGGACAATATCTGGACATATAGTTTGGAGGAAATTTGGGAAGGTGTACAGAATAGTTATCAAGATATGGCCAAGAATGTAAAAGAAAAATTTGGAGTGTCTATTAAAACTACAGGGGCGATAGGTTTTAGTGCCATGATGCATGGTTATATGGTTTTTGATCAGGATGATAAGCTATTAACTCCTTTTCGTACCTGGAGAAACAATATAACTGCAGAGGCTTCTGAGAAATTGACAAAACTATTTAATTATCCTATTCCCCAAAGGTGGAGTATTGCTCATCTTTATCAAGCTATTCTAAACGAAGAAGAGCATGTGTCCGAAATTGCTCATATGACAACATTGGCAGGATATGTACACTGGAAATTGACTGGTGAGAAAGTGCTGGGAATTGGAGAGGCTTCAGGAGTTTTCCCTATTGACATGGAAAGTAATGATTTCAATACGAAAATGATTGCTCAGTTCAATGAGGTTATTAGCTCATCAAATTTACCATGGCAGTTGGAGGATATATTAGCAGATTCCCTATCTGCAGGTGAGAAGGCAGGAGAATTGACAGCTGAAGGGGCCAAGCTTTTAGACCCTAGTGGTGAGTTGCAGCCTGGCATCCCATTATGTCCACCAGAGGGTGATGCAGGTACTGGAATGGTTGCTACAAACAGTGTATCTGTTCGTACTGGTAATGTATCTGCTGGTACATCTGTCTTTGGTATGCTTGTTCTAGAAAAAGAATTATCACAGGTTTATTCGGAGATTGACCTGGTAACAACCCCAGATGGTAAGTTAGTAGCTATGGCACATTCTAATAATTGTAGTTCTGATTTAGATGCCTGGATAAATCTATTTGATGAAGCTGCTAGCGCCTTAGGAATGAATTGTGATAAATCTAAGCTTTATGAAACTTTCTATAATAAGGCGTTGGAGGGTGATCCAGATGCTGGTGGTTTATTGTCTTATGGCTACATCTCTGGTGAACATATGACTGGCTTTGAAGAAGGACGTCCTTTGTTTCTGCGTTCATCAGATAGTAATTTCAATCTGGCTAATTTTATGAGGGTTCATTTATTTACTGCCTTAGGTGCTTTGAAAACTGGACTGGATATTCTTTTTGAAAAAGAGTCAGTTAAAGTAGATGAAATTTTAGGACATGGAGGTTTATTTAAAACCAAAGGAGTAGGCCAGAAAATAATGGCTGGGGCTCTTAATGTTCCTGTGGCTGTTATGGAAACTGCTGGAGAAGGCGGGGCCTGGGGTATTGCTTTACTTGCTTCTTACATGATTAATAAAGAAGAAAATGAGTCCTTAGCTGATTTCCTAAATGATAAGGTTTTTGCAGGAAAAATGGGAGATGCCATTGCTCCTGACCCTACAGATGTTGCTGGGTTTAATGAATTTATGAAACGCTATAATAAAGGACTTGCTATTGAAAGAGCTGCTGTGGAAAATCTAGAGTAAGAGTATAGATATATTGATATTTAAGCCGCCTAAAATTAATTTTAGGTGGCTTTTTGCTGTTATAGATGAAAATAATTATTGTAATTGTAGAAGAAATTTTAGAGTTAGAGTTAAAAATGCTTTATATAGAAAGTAAGGTGACTATTTTTACTTTAAAAAGAAGGACAACTGTATACTGCATAGAATTATATAATATAGATATATATTGTGGTTATTATATCTAATGATTTAAAAAAGTCAATTTAAGAATTGCAAGTAAATAAAAAAAGGGGGATTTTATGAGTTCATTGAAAAAAAGAATATTTTTTTTAACTTTAATACTACTTTTATCATTAATTATGGTGGCCTGTGATGGTATTACTTTACCGGAACCGGAAACAGAGGTGGTTTGGGAAGAATATAGTAATGATTATTTTAGTATGAGGTATCCTGCAGAATGGGAATATAGAGAAAATTTATATGGTAATAAAATTAGTTTAAATTTTGAAGAGGATGATTTTGATTTTAGTATAATTATAGAAGCAATTGATCAAGATCGATCAGCGGAAGAAATATATGATGAAATTAAGGACGAACTACAAGATGATATACTCAATTTGGAAAATGAGTTAGGTGTAAAGAAACATATTTTTGAAGTGATATCATTTGAAGAAGTAAAGATATGGGATACTTCAGCGATAGAAATTATATATAAAGATAATTTTCATGCATTAGACATTTATGTGGATTTATTAAATTTTTCTGATATTTATGCTGACATAGAAGATTATATGAGTAAATATGAAGATTGGAATGAATATATTAATAATGTAAGTGTAGAAGATTTGGAAGAAGTAAAAAAATTATTATTAGAAAATGACTTTTTACATGATGATCAAATAATTGAAGATATAGATATATTATTAGGTTTAGAAAGAACGATTTTATGGCGTAAAACCAAAGGGGTAAATACTGTATATAGCGATAATGTAGTGATTATAAAATATGAGGATTTAGAAGAAAATTTTGATGATAATATTAATATTATTAATTATATGATTGATTCTATAGAATTTTCTAATGATGATTCATAAGTAGAGCTTAATAATCAAAAGTCACCTAAGTTAACTTGGGTGACTTTTGATTATTAACAAGAAAACTCGTGCTTGCCTAATTACTTATAATCTCATAAAATAGAGGAAATAGCTTGTGAATGTATAATAAATATATAGATATCAAAACTACTTAAAGGATGAAATGCAAATGGGAAAAATTAAAGATTTCAAATCTGGAATAAAAGCTGCTTTGCCAATTGTACTTGGTTATTTGCCTATTGGTATGGCTTATGGAATACTGGCTAGAAATTCTGGCTTAGATATATTAGAAACAGTGCTAATGTCTATCTTTGTCTTTGCTGGCTCTTCTCAGTTAATAGCTGTCGAGATGATTGCTGCTAATTCTGCTGCTTTGGCTATTATTATGATGACTTTTTTAGTAAACTTACGTCATTTTCTGATGAGTGCCTCTTTAAGTCTTCATTTTAAAAAGAGTGATAAAAAGTTCTTGCCTTTTCTTGGATTTATTATTACAGATGAATCTTTTGCAGTGGGAATGGCCAGTATTTCTGAGTATGAACATAAAGATTTCTTTTATCTTGGACTTGGAATAACAGCATATTTTTCCTGGGTTTTAAGTTCATATCTGGGTGCTGCTATTGGGAATATTATCCCTGTTGCTGATATACCTGCTTTAGATTTTGTTTTACCAGCAATGTTTATAGTATTACTGGTAATGCAGATTAGTAAAAGATTAGATATTCTTGTAGCTATCATTTCTGCGATTTTATCATTATTATTTGTATATTATTTACCAGCTAACTGGAATATAATATTAGCTACTATTATTGCAGCTACTTGTGGTGTATTTTTAGAGAAAAGGAAAACAAATAAAGAAGTAAATTTAAGGGAGGGTATAGGCAGTGAATAATTATTATTTAATGATTGCTTTTATGTTATTTGTGACGTATTTGCCAAGAGTAATACCGCTGGCTATTCTTTCCCGCATGCAAATACCTGATATTGTTATTGCTTGGTTAAAATATATTCCAGCGGCTATATTAGCTTCTTTACTAGCGCCAGCTTTGTTGATGACAGATGGGGGCTTGTATTTAAGTCTAAATAATATTAGCTTATTAGCAGCAATCCCCACATTTATAGTTGCTATATATAAAAAGAGCATTTTTCTGACAGTTTTAACCGGGATTATTACAATGCTTTTATTTGAGTATATAATCGAAGGTTCACAATTTGTACAAGCTATGGTATAATTATAATTTGAAAGTAATTTTAATACAAGATTAGGTTAAGTATAAGTAAACATATAGAAATAAAAACAAAAAAGAAAGGGTGTATATAAATGCAGGCAATTATAACTGTTATTGGAATGGATAAGATAGGTATTATAGCAAAAGTAAGTAATGTTTTAGCGGATAATCATGTTAATATACTTGATATCAGTCAAACTATACTTGGAGAATATTTTACAATGATGATGCTCGTTGATTTAGAAAATACAGATTTACCTCTTGATGAGTTAAAAGATAGTTTGAATAAAATTGGCGGAGAGTTGGGGCTTTCAATAAAACTTCAGCATGAAGATATCTTCCGTTCAATGCACAGAATATAAGATATATTCCTAGCTTAGGAGTGTGGAAAGTAGCTTCTGCTACATTTTCTGAAAAAGAAAAGAAGAGAAATTTTAGAATAAAAAGAGGAAGTGAAAGTATAGATGATAAATCCTTATGAAATAATGGAAACAATAAGAATGTTAGAAGAAGAGAAACTAGATATAAGAACGATTACAATGGGGATTTCTCTTCGTGATTGCAGTCATTCAGATGGCAAAATTGCAAGAGAAAAAATCTACGATAAAATTTCCAGATATGCTGGTAATCTAGTCCAGGTTGCAAAGGATATAGAGTTGAAGTATGATATTCCAATCATTAACAAGAGGGTTTCTGTTACACCAATGTCAATGGTAGTAGAAGCCAGCAATGAAGAAAATCTTGTCCCTTATGCGGAAACACTTGATAGAGCAGCTAAAGAAGTAGGTGTAGATTTTATTGGAGGTTTTTCAGCTTTAGTACATAAAGGTTATACAAAAGGTGACAGGAGATTAATTTCCTCTTTACCGGAGGCCTTAGCAGTTACTGAAAGGGTTTGTGCTTCTGTAAATGTGGGTACGACTAAATCTGGTATAAATATGGATGCTGTAGCTGAGATGGGGAAAGTGATAAAAAAGGCAGCAGAATTAACAGCTGACAGAGATGGATTAGGCTGTGCTAAACTAGTAGTTTTTGCAAATGTCCCAGAGGACAATCCTTTTATGGCCGGGGCTTTTCATGGTGTCGGTGAGCCAGAGTCTGTGATAAATGTAGGTATAAGTGGTCCCGGAACAGTAAAGGCTGCGCTTGAAGGCATAAAAGGTGAACCTTTTGATCAGGTAGCTGAGACTATTAAAAAAACAGCTTTCAAGATTACCCGTATGGGACAATTAGTGGCTAGAGAAGCTTCTGATAGATTAGGTGTTCCTTTTGGAATAGTCGATTTATCCTTGGCTCCTACACCTGCAGTTGGAGATAGTGTAGCTAGAATATTGGAAGAGATGGGTCTTGAATATTGTGGAGCACCAGGTACTACAGCAGCGCTGGCTTTGTTAAATGATGCTGTCAAAAAAGGCGGTGTAATGGCCTCTTCTCATGTTGGTGGTTTGAGTGGTGCTTTTATTCCTGTTAGTGAAGATGCTGGTATGATAGAAGCAGTAGAAAAAGGTGCTCTTAATTTAGAAAAATTAGAGGCAATGACCTGTGTTTGTTCTGTGGGTCTTGATATGATAGCTATTCCTGGTGATACTACTGCTGAGACTATATCAGCTATTATTGCCGATGAAATGGCTATTGGTGTAATTAACAATAAGACTACAGCTGTTAGAATTATTCCTGCTCCTGATAAAAAGGTAGGGGATAGTGTTGAGTATGGGGGGCTTCTTGGCCGGGCACCAGTTATGAAAATAAGTAAATATTCAAGTAAGGACTTCATAAATAGAGGTGGAAGGATTCCAGCACCAATTCATAGCCTTCGTAACTAAATCTAGTAAATAAAGTATTTTCTTAGTGGCAGTTAGCTATCGAATAATTTATTGACAATAAGAGTAAGTGATTAATAATTTTCACATAAAAATCTCTAGAGCAAAGTGGTTTGCTTTAGAGATTTTTCCCTTTTTAAGGTAAAAATTATATACAAGAATACTTATATACATATATAAAAATAAAGGATTTATAGAAAGAATAAAAATACTTCTTTTTTATCTTGAAATGGTTTTAGAAAAGTGTTATAATCGCAGTGATTGATAAGATATAATTTTTAAATACTTAAATTAGCATTTGTCGAAAGGAGGTCTTATTACAGTAAAGTGGATATCTTACGAGAGGGATTACAGGTAACAATTATTGGAATGGGGTTAGTGTTTTTTGTTCTTGTGTCCATGATGATATTGTTAAAGCTATTTAGTGCATTTTTGTACAAAGAAGAAAAAACACCTGGAAAAGAGAAGGTTAAAGTTACAGCTGCTAAGCAAAAAAATGACAATATTCAAGTTAAAAGACTAGAAGAGGAAATTTCAGTTATCACTGCAGTGATGACAGAGATATTAGATGAAAATGAAACAATAGTAAGTATTAATGCTATTAATTAGTCATTAATTGTATTTTTATCTATATTTTAGATATTAAATTAAAAATATGTTTAGGGTAAAATGAAATTAAATGAGAAAATTATAGTGTTTTCAAAAGTATTAAAGAAAATACTTGAAATGCTTTGATATCTATATATATTTTCTTAATATTTCGGAAAGGGGTTTTGTATTGTGAAAAAATTTAAAGTAAAAGTTAATGGAAATTTATATGAAGTAGAAGTAGAGGCTGTAGATGGAGCTGAGAAACAGTCTGAAGAAAAAGCAGTATCCAACGAAACTGTTGTTGAGAATAACAGTCCTGCTCCTGCTAATGAAAAGGTAGAAGGTGATGATATATTAGCGCCATTACCAGGTACTATTACAGTTAAGGTAAATAAGGGAGACCAGGTTTCTGTAGGTGATGTTATATTTATTCTAGAAGCTATGAAAATGGAAAATGAAATTACTGCGCCAACTGACGGTACTATAGGTGATATATATGTTTCGACAGGAGAAAATGTAGATACCGATGATGTCTTGGCTGTGATTATTTAGGGGGGCTATTTGTGATTGATAGTGTTTTAAAATTTATTTCTGAAACAGGATTTATAAATATATCTTTTAGAGAATTGATTATGATAGCAATAGCCTTTGTACTTTTTTATTTAGCTATTAAAAAGGAGTATGAACCATTATTGTTATTGCCAATTGCTTTTGGTGTTTTATTAACCAACTTACCCCTTTCTGGTATATATCATCCGGAATTATTTATGGGCGATACTTTAAATGTACAAGAGCTTGTAAATCAAGGTGGTTTACTTGACTTTTTATATGTGGGTGTTAAATTAGGAATTTATCCACCCTTGATTTTTGTAGGAATTGGTGCTATGACAGATTTTGGACCTTTAATCGCTAATCCTAAGAGTCTGCTTTTAGGAGCAGCTGCTCAGTTTGGGATATATTTCACGTTTATAGGAGCACTTTTTCTTGGTTTTTCTCTACAGGAAGCTGGAGCTATAGGCATCATTGGGGGAGCTGATGGCCCGACTGCTATCTTTTTATCTTCTCAGGTTGCACCGCATTTATTAGGTCCTATTGCAATTGCAGCTTATTCATATATGGCTTTAGTACCAATTATTCAACCACCGATTATGAAGGCTTTAACTACAGAAGAAGAAAGAGCAGTAAAGATGGAACAGTTAAGACCTGTTTCTAAACTGGAAAAGATTTTATTCCCAGTAATAGTGGCTACTTTTACAATTATGGTGTTACCATCATCAGCACCTTTGGTTGGTTCCTTAATGTTGGGTAATTTAATGAGGGAGTCAGGTGTTGTTGGTAGATTAGTTGACACTATACAAAATTCACTATTAAATATTGTTACTATTTTCCTCGGCTTAACTGTTGGGGCTGCAGCACAAGCAGAAAGCTTTTTAGCTGCTTCAACGATAAAAATTATTCTTTTAGGACTTTTAGCTTTTGCTGTAGGTACCGCTGCAGGTACTTTGTTTGGCAAATTAATGTATAAATTTACTGGTGGAAAAGTTAATCCACTTATTGGTGCTGCTGGTGTTTCTGCTGTTCCTATGGCAGCGAGAGTGGTGCAAAAGGTAGGTAGTGAAGAGAATCCTAGTAATTTCTTGTTAATGCATGCGATGGGACCTAATGTAGCAGGGGTTATTGGTTCAGCATTAGCTGCTGGTACTTTATTATCATTATTTGCATAATGAGAAGGAAAATGATATTAAGGAGAGGATAATATGGCGAAAAAAGTTAAAGTAACTGAAACAATATTACGTGATGCGCATCAATCCTTACTTGCTACAAGAATGTCCACAGAAGATATGTTGCCGATAGCTGAAAAAATTGATAAAATTGGATACCACTCTGTAGAGATGTGGGGTGGGGCAACTTTCGATAGTGCTATGCGTTATTTAAATGAAGATCCCTGGGAACGTTTAAGATTATTAAAAGAGAAAATGCCTAATACACCATTTCAAATGTTGTTACGTGGGCAAAATATTGTTGCTTATAAACATTATCCAGATGACGTGGTTCAATCATTTGTAAGATTAGCTGTTAAAAATGGAATTGATATTTTTAGAATCTTTGACGCTTTAAATGACAGTAGAAATATGAAAGTTGCTATTGAAGCTGTTAAGAAAAGTGGAGCTCATGCCCAAGCTTGTATAGTTTATACAAATAGTCCTGTTCATGATGTAGCACACTATGTAAGAACATCAAAGAACTTAAAAAAGATGGGTGCGGATTCCTTGTGTATTAAAGATATGGCTGGTCTGTTAAAACCATATGAAGCAACAGAATTGATTGCTACCTTGAAAGAAGAATTAGGTATTCCAATTCAACTTCACAATCATTATACAAGTGGATTAGCTGCTATGACATATTTGAAAGGTGTAGAAGCTGGAGTAGATGTAATTGACTGTGCTCTTTCTACATTGGCGCTGGGGACTTCTCAACCAGCTACAGAGACTATGGTAGCTACTTTTGCTGATACAGAATATGACACAGGACTTGATTTAGAGTTAATCAGCGAAGTAAATCAGTATTTTAAAGAGATTAGAAATAACTTAAAAGAAAATATGACAGATAAAGATATTGATCCAGAGGTATTAATATATCAGATTCCTGGTGGTATGCTTTCTAATATGAGAACCCAGATGAAACAGATGAAGATGCTAGAAAAACTCGAGGAGACTTTGCTAGAAGTACCAAAAGTTAGAGCAGAACTGGGATATCCACCATTAGTGACACCAATGAGC
Source organism: Halanaerobiaceae bacterium ANBcell28 (assembly GCA_037623315.1). GTDB lineage: Bacteria > Bacillota > Halanaerobiia > Halanaerobiales > DTU029 > JBBJJH01. The sequence goes on along the minus strand of JBBJJH010000008.1, from coordinate 60,794 downwards.
CAAATTGTTGGTACACAGGCAGTAGTAAATATTGCAACTGGTGAAAGATATAAAATGGTTAGTAAAGAGGTTAAGGCTTACCTTAGAGGTGAATATGGTACTGCACCTGGAGAAATTGATCCAGCTTTTAGGGAAAAATGGCTAGGAAAAGACGCAGAAGTTATTACACATCGTCCAGCCGATGACCTTGAACCAATGATGGATAAGGCAACTCAAGAATTAAAGGAAAAAGGATATTATCGTTCTGAAGAGGATGTTTTATCATATATTCTTTTCCCAAATGTTGCAGAAGAGTTCTTTAAAAATAGAAATTAATATTTTAAAGTTTTATAATAAATTAAGCTTACAATATTTTAAGAGATTCCGTTATATTTGATTAGTTGGCTGTTTTCACTTAAATCCTTTTTTAAAAAACACTGTTGATTTAAGTAATATTTAATTGACTTGTGTTAAACTAGGGAAAACAGCCTTTTTCCTAATCAACTGTATGCTATCATACAAAATTAATTAATATTTACTTGAATTTATAAAGTGTTTATATTTAATGAAGATGCATGAAAATACTTAAATAAGTATTTTATTTTATTAAAAATTTAAGTGCTATTATATATAACTTTGTGAAATAAAATTCAAAGTAAGCAAAATATTAAGAAGACATAAAAAAGAAGGGATGAATAATATGTCGTTAGAAAAGAAACTGCAAAAAATAAATTTACCTGAAGAAGTAGTTGATTTATTGGAATCCTGTCCTTCATATGTAATTGCAGATAGTAAAGCAGACTTGGTTGAACTATCTTGTAAAGATGAAGTAAATGGAATTCATGAAGTAAAATATGAAGTTCCAGGTCAGGGAGAGGTTTTAGAAGTACAGGTAGCAAAAGTCAAAAATGGAATCTCTGCAAATTATATGGAACCATATATGCGCAGACGTGATCCCAATTGTATGGTGATTGCTGATGATCAAGTAACTGATAAAGTTAGATACAAAGATAGGTTTGGAGAAGACTTTGATAAAACTAGAGAAGAAACCTTTGAATGGTTGAAAGGTCAAGATTTAGCAATATTCTTCTTTGAAACAGGTATGGGAGGAGTAGGAGTAGATGCTATGGCAATAGCACCTGCTAATGCTGGTTTCTTTGCTTTTGGCTTGTCATTATTACAGGGTATTAAAGATTCAAATGAATTAGAAGATGATTTTTCACCAGAAGCATTTATCTATGTAGCACCACCTTTCCGTCATACACATTATGATGGAAAACAGGTAGTTGTTCATAATAGACTTCCTAAGAAATATGAGTTGTTCTCATACAATCTATATCCAGGTCCAAGTGCTAAAAAAGGTGTTTATGGTATGCTCTTGCATCAGGGAGAGCAAGAAGACTGGGTAACATTACATTGTTCAGCCGTTCAGGTAGTAACACCATATGGAAATCATGTAAGTATCTCACATGAGGGAGCCAGTGGTGGAGGAAAGAGTGAGATGTTAGAAGCAGTACATCGTGAAAAAGATGGTCGTTTACTATTAGGTAAAAACGTAGTAAATGGAGAGAAAGTGCGTTTAACATTACCGCAAACCTGTGAATTAAGACCAATGACTGATGATATGGCCGCTTGTCCAAAATCTTTACAAAAAGATGATGGAAAGTTAACCCTTATGGATGCAGAAAATGCCTGGTTTATTAGGGTAGACCATATAACAGAATATGGGACAGACCCTCATTTAGAAGAAAGAACAATAAATAATAAAGAACCATTATTTTTCTTAAATGTAGATGCAGCAGCAGGAAGTACAGCTCTAATCTGGGAGCCAACAATGGATGCTCCAGATGAGCCTTGTCCTAACCCAAGGGTAGTAATACCAAGAGATATAGTACCAGGGGTTATCAAAAAACCATTAACAATAGATATCAGAAGCTTTGGGGTAAGAGTTCCGCCATGTACTAAAGAAAATCCAACATACGGTATTATGGGCTTATTCCATGTCTTGCCTCCAGCATTAGCATGGTTATGGCGTCTAGTAGCACCAAGAGGTCATGGCAATCCAAGTATCATTACAGGTAAAGGTATGAGCTCAGAGGGTGTAGGATCATACTGGCCATTTGCTACAGGTAGAAAAGTAGATCAGGCTAATCTATTATTAAAACAAATTCTGGAGACACCAAATGTACGTTATGTATTAATTCCTAACCAGCATGTAGGTGCCTGGAAGACAGGATTTATGACAGAATGGATTACCCGTGAATATCTTGCACGTAGAGGAGGAGCCTGGTTTACTGAAGATCAGTTAAGTCCAGCTCGCTTACCACTACTAGGATATGCACTTAATGACTTAGTTGTTGAAGGTCAAAAGATTGATAAAGAATTCTTGCAGGTTCACAGACAGGAAGAAGTAGGTAAAGAAGCTTATGATAAAGGTGGAGATATCTTGAATGGCTTCTTTAAAGAATGTATTGAACAGTTCTTAGAAGAAGGTCTTGATCCATTAGGTCGCAAGATTATTGAGACTTGTCTGAATGATGGATACTTATCAGAGTATAATGCTCTTATTGAAAGTGAAATAATAAGAGAGATATAATTTATAGATATAGAAAAGATATAGAAAAGAGCAGTCCTTTGGGCTGCTCTTTTCTATAATATTAATGTTCTGGTCTTTGAGTTGCACTGTCACTTTCTGGTACCATTCCCTTTTCTTTAATAAAAAAAATTGAGATTAATAGAACCAAAAGAGAGATGCCAGCTCCTGAGAAATACATGAGCATTCTACTATAATCCAGTAGGAAAGTAAAGGTAGGTGGTCCTACTGCAACTCCCGCAAAACGTGCACTTCCATAGATAGAAGTAATAACCCCTCTTTGGTCTTTATCAGTAGCACTAGTAACCATTGTGTTTACTGATGGAAGAACTAAACCTGCACCAATACCCAGGAGAGAAAATAAAATTAAGTAGAGAGTAAGAGTATTGAAATAATACAAAAGTACAAGCATTACGGTTATTAGAACTAAACCACTAATAATTGAGATTTTAAAATATTTTTTTATTTTTTTTAAGACATGACCTGTTACATATGCTGAGATAGACATAAATAGTATTGGAATAGCAATAACTAAACCTTTTGTGAAACCATTTATTTGGAATCGAGTTTCTAATATATCGGAAAAGTAAGCAAGAAGTCCAAAGAGCACAAATAAGACTAACATACCAGCCAGGATTACACTGATAAGAGAAAAACCTCTCTTTTTAAAGACTTTGCCTATTTTTTGAATATACTCTTTAATTTTTTGTTTTTTAGGTTCATGTTTTTCTTCACCCCAGAACCAGACACCTGCAGCAATAGGAATCGCCAGGATAGCGTAGGAGAAGAACAATGCTATCCAGCTTATTAAACCAATAGCTGCTCCTAAGACTGGACTAAGCACCTTTCCTGCCCCATTAGCTGCTTCTATTATACCTAGAGCTTCACTGCGCTGTTCTGACTGAAAAATATCTCCCACAAGAGCCATTACAATAGGAGCAGTACCAGCAGCACCAAAACCCTGTACAACTCTACCAACTAGAATTATATTATAAGGGTTTTCCATAACAAGTGCAGCTATTCCTGATATTAATCCACCTGCACCATATATTATAAGAGAGGGTACAATCACTTTTATTCTTCCAATTTGATCACAAAGATAACCGAAAAAAGGGATTGCTATTGCAGCGGTGATAGAAAAAGCAGTAATTAATAAACCGACTTGAAATTGAGTGATATCTAGTGCTTGTTTAATCTGTGGGAACTCTGGAATTAACATTGAGTTACCAAGAACCATAATAAAAGGAACACCACTGAAAGCTAACATCATAAGCTTGTGTTTTTTATCCATATTAAAATTCTCCTTAGGTAATTGATTTTATTTAATTTACTTGATTATTATACACTTAACTTATGTTTTTTAATAATTTTTTTTTACTAAGTTTTGTTTATGATTTTATTTTGAAATATTTTTCATTGTGATCTAGATATATAGACAATGCTAAAAAGAAAGAATTAGTATTAATTATAAAATAAAAAGCAGAAGGCTGTTTTCCTTCTGCTTTTTACTATCCTTTAAATTTTCAGCTTGCTCCAATCTAATTTTTTATTATCCGTTGCTTTATTGGATGATTTTTTTTGTACTATGGTATCATGCTTTAATTTTTCTTGTTTATTTGTCTTTGTGACTTTATTCATCATTCCGCTTGATTTTTTTTTTTATCTTCATCAATTTTTTCTTGATTATCTAATTCGTTTGAATTATTATCTTCTTCATGGTTTATATTTTGTCTTGGTTTGATATTATTTATTAAACTTAGTATATTTCCGATGTCTAAATTGCCAGTATTTGTGTTCCCTCCCAGAGCGCTTAACAATAATGGAAGCATTTGTTCTAGGGCATTTTTATTATCGTTTCCCTGGAACTGTCCTAATAAATTGCCTAAGTTATTAGTATTATTATTGTTATTATTGTTATTATTGATAGATGCTTTACCTTCAGAGTTATTGGCAAATGATTTCATTTCATTGCCTTGATATATTTCTGTTATGCATAGCAGAACAAGGATACTTATGGTACTAAAAACTTCATTTTTACTATAATTGCTGCCATTAGTTTGAAGGTTATTTGATATGATAGAGAATAGTTCTTGATTATACATTTTTAACCTCCTTGATAATTCTTCTTTTTTTCTAAATCTTCCTTGAACTTTTTTCTTTCGTAATTATCCTTTGCTGGTAATGTCCGAAGTGCTCTGTTTTTTTTGTCTATTTTGGTATTTTTATTTTTTATATTTGTATTAGCTTTATATTTTTTAAGAATAGATTTTAAGATTTGTAGGGTATTAGTAGATAAGATGAGTAGTATAAGAATTAAAAACAGAGTATAAGGATTATAGTAATTGGGATTTGGCTTTATTTCTTCTTCAATAGTAGGATATGTCATCAAATACCTCCTCTCACACCATAGGAATATAATATCATAGGAATATAAAATTGTTTAAAATTAGAAAGCTAAGATAATATATGATATGAGAGTTGAATTTGTTCAAGAAAGAATCTTAATTCTATATTACATTTATATTAGAGAAGAAGTAATAATATACTTTTTTTGATTAAAATAAAAAATTGTGTTAAAATAAATAAACAAATTAAGGAATATAAAAATTAGAGTAGAGAAAAGGTGAGCGTTTTTGAGCAAACATATAGCAAGTCCAGGTAGGACTAAAAAGATATTGGAAGAAAACAACTTAAGACTGTCAAAAAAGTTAGGGCAAAATTTTCTTATAGACAGAAATATTATTGATATTATAGTAGCTGCTGCAGATATTAAAGAGAGTGATACTGTAATTGAAATAGGTCCTGGTATTGGCTCGTTGACAGAAGGTATTCTTGAGAAAATCCCCAAAGGTAAATTGATAGCCATTGAAAAAGATAGTAGATTAGTTACTGTTTTAAATAATTTGTTTGACAATGATAATTTAGAAATTATTAATATTGACGTTTTAGAAATTGAATGGCAGAAATTTATGATTAAAAAAGATATTCATGGGGATAATATTAAACTAATGGCAAACCTTCCATACTACATAACTACACCAATTATTATGGGCCTGTTGGAGAACAAAGTCCCTATTGATAAATTTGTATTTATGGTACAAAAAGAAGTAGCTGAAAGGATGGCAGCTAGTCCAGGTGGAAAGGATTATGGAGCCTTAAGTATTGCGGTACAATATTATACAAAGGCGGAAATTATACATAATATATCCTCTAATGTCTTTATACCTAGGCCAGCTGTTGATTCTGCAGTTATTAGATTAAGTAGGAGAAAAGAAGCAGAAGTTATTTTAGATGATGAAGATTTTTTCTTTAAAATAGTTAGGGCTGTGTTCCAACAAAGGAGAAAGAATATAAAAAATGCCTTAAGCAAGGCAGCAAATATCAATATTGAAAAAGATGTAGTTATTAATTGCTTAGAAGACTTGGATATAGATCCGAGAATAAGAGGGGAAAAATTATCTATTAAGAAATTTGCTGAATTGAGTAATGCAATATATAGAAAAATGTAATAATAAAATAAATTAATAATTTTTATAAAGTTTTCATTACAAAATAAGCTGGCGAAGCCAATTTGTTTTTATGGATTATATATATAACGAATATATATAATTAAAAAAGAATAATGTATATTATTATAGCGTTTTTCAATAATAGTTTTAATAATTAAAAATTTAACTTTAGCAAAATAAGACTCTTTCAGAATTTAATCATAAGTAAGCATAAAAACGTATTTGGCTGAGAGTATAGTTGATTAAGAGAGAGACTTTTTTATAAAACTTTATTAAAAGATGGTGAAAGCATGAAATTTATGAGCCCCACAGATGGAATTTTAGAACTTGAGCAAGTTTATGATACTATTTTGTCTTTTGTCGAGAAAAAGCCTGCTGATGATTATAAGTTGATTATAGGGACAGATTCACAGGCTGGTATAGATGAAGTAGTATTTGTTACTGCTATTGTTATTTATAGAGTAGGTAGAGGTGGGCGCTTTTTTTATAAAAAAAATACAGAAAAACTGAAAATAGGTATGAAACAGAGGATTTTTTATGAAGTTTCTAAAAGTTTAGAGATAGCTAGCAAATTGACAGCTTTTTTTGCTAATCAAGTTGTATATGATGACGAATTGAAAGTAGAAATACATGTAGATGTTGGTGAAAAAGGTCCGACTAATTCAATTATTCGAGAAGTTGTAGGTATGGTTGTTGGTAGTGGCTATGATGCATTAATTAAACCTGATTCTTATGCAGCGTCAACTGTTGCTGATAAGTTCACCAAGTAAATAACACAAGACAAACTCCTATCACATATATTATATAAATATATAGTATGATTATTTATTGGGGGATAGGAGAATGGATTTTAGTATAGGAGATTATGTAAGCCGAAAATCATATAATTCTGATATTATTTTTAGAATTGAAAATATAAAAAATAATAGTGCTTATCTAAGAAGTTTTAAATTGAGATTAATGGCTGATGCTCCTCTTGATGATTTAGTAAAAATAAAAAATGAAGATAAAAAAAATTTAAAAAGAGAATTAGTTATGGATTCATATCAATGTTTACAACGCCAGCAAAAACATATTATACTAAATAGTAATTTTGTAAGAAGTAATAAAAATCAAAATTCATACAGAGAGTATCCTGTTAAGGTTTTACATCTTGATGGGGATAAAAGTTATTTGGATTTGTCATTAGAAAATTATAGAAACTTGAGTATTGATGTACAGGGATTTTTCATACCAGAAAAGGGACAACCAGAAAGAGTTCGAGAACTTATAAAAAAGTATAGGCCAGATATCCTTGTTATTACTGGGCATGATGGAGAATTGAATGATAAAAAATTTCACACATCTGATTTTTTTCTAAGAGCAGTAGAGATAGCAAGACAGATAGAGAGTGATCTTGATCGTTTGGTCATTTTTGCTGGTGCCTGTCAGTCTGATTATGAAAGGCTTATTGCTGGTGGTGCAAATTTTGCAAGTTCACCAGAAAATAAATTAATTCATTTTTTGGATCCAATTTTGGTTGTAGAAAAAATTGCTTTTACTCCTATTAATGAGGTGATATCTGTTAAGGATATCATCAACAATACTATAACTGGTCAAGGAGGGGTTGGGGGTATTGAAACAAGAGGAAAACTACGTTTACAATATCCTTAGGATTTTTTCCTAGTATTTTCTACAAAAAAAGATATATTTTTTCTTGACTTTATTTTTGTGATTTGATATACTATTAATTTTATTTGATAATTTTTAAGTTTTGTGTTATACTAATTTTATATGCTCTTAAAATAGTATTTTTTTCAAGGACAATTTTTGAAAATAGGAAGGTGGACCGCCAAATGAATAAAAGTGATAATGTTTTAACAGAGATAAGGGATAATATTGATTCTTTTGTTGGTCAAGAAGTCATGATTAAGGCAAATCGTGGTAGAAGAAAAAGTCTTGAAAAAGAAGGTGTAATTGAAAAAACGCATCAAAATATTTTTGTTGTTAAAATTAAGGATAATAGACAAATTAGGCGGATTTCTTATAGTTATGCTGATTTACTAACTGATAATGTTGAGCTTATGTTAAAGAGTGAAAAGCAAAAGATAGGAATTCTTTAATTTGCAAAATTCTTAAACTGAATTTTATTTAAGCTATGATAGTTCTGCTATTGTGGCTTTTTTTTTGTCTTCACTAAAAATGTCCCTCTTGAATAATATAAAGTATATCTATTAGGAGGGGGAATTTATGGAAAATTATAAAGAAATAATTAAAAGATATAAAAAAAATTTTTTAGATCGTCAAAATGTTGTCGGTCTAGGTTATGGAATAAAAGAGAAAAATGGGAAACGAACAGGTGATGAAGCATTAGTTGTTCTTGTAAAGAAAAAAGTTCCTAATAATAAGTTAAGGAAAAAAGATATAATTCCACAAACACTTGCTAGTTATCAGACAGATGTAATTGAAGTTGGAGAATTGAAATTTATGGATTTGAGAACAGCTAGAACAAGACCAGCTCAGCCTGGGATTAGTATAGGTCATTATAAAATCTCTGCAGGAACCTTTGGTGCCGTTGTAAAAGATAAAAGAAATGGTCAGAAACTAATCTTATCTAATAATCATGTGCTTGCTAATATAAGTAATGGTAGAGATAATCGTGCTGCAAAAGGGGATCCTATATTACAACCTGGTATACATGATAAGGGGAATAATCCTGATGATGTTTTAGCTTCTTTAGAAAGATTTATACCAATATATAGATCAGAGGATGAGCCTGATTGTAATATAGCCATAGCTATAGAAAGGATTGCTAATTTAATTATTCATATTTTAAGACCTTATTATAATTTTAAATTATTAAAGGAAGGCAGAGCTAATATTGTAGATGCTGCTGTGGCAAAACCAAGCTCAAATTCTCTTATTAAATCAGATATATTGCAGATAGGAAGAGTAAAAGGTGTAAGAGATGCTGAAGTAGATATGAAGGTGCGTAAAAGTGGAAGAACAACAGGATTGACGGAGGGCAAGGTTGTTGCAGTTGATGCTAGTGTTACTGTTAATATGAGCGATAAAGATAAGGCGACTTTTGAAGATCAAATTATTACTACTCCTATTTCAAGTGCTGGAGATAGTGGTTCTTTAGTATTAGATATGGATAATAATGCTGTGGGATTACTTTTTGCTGGTTCTGAACAGGCAACGGTTTGTAATAAAATTACTAATGTCTTAGATGCATTAGATATTGAGTTTTAGGAGTGGTATCAATGGATTATGAAATTATGGGTTTTCATTTAGTTAATAATAGTTTTGGCTTAAAGACGATAGAGGAAAAACATCATAAAATAGATCAACTTGTACCAACAATGCTAGAAGTTAAGGAAGACGGAGAACTAATTATTAAGAAATTAAGAGAGAATGTTTTTGACTTTTTTGATAAAAAAAATATAAGTCCTATGATCCAAAATTTTGCTTTGAATTCTAAAGTAAGTAACCGTTTAATTACTAAGCAATCGGCAATTAATTACCTACTTGATAATCTTATTTCATATATGTCTAGATACAATTATAATGACTTGTGTCTTAATATCGAGGGTGTAAGCTATGAAAATAAAGAAGTATTTACAGATTTCGTGAAGCAAATTACAGAAGCACTTCATAATAGGGGATATGGTTTGAGTATTGCAATACCAGCCAAATGCGAGAACAACCAAGATTCTACCTGGTCTGGAGCATATGATTATAAAGCACTGGGTGAAATTGTTGATAAAATAATTATAATGGCTTATGATTTTCACTGGGTTGGAGGTCCTCCAGGTCCTATCGCTCCTATATTTTGGATTCAAGATGTAATTGATTTTGCAATTATGGAGATACCCTTAGAAAAAATTTATCTTGCATTAGGTTTCTATGGATATGATTGGAGTATAAATACAGATGACAGAGCTAGAGGGCTTGTATATAGGCAAGTTATGAATCTTGTAGATAGATATAATACTAATGTTGAATGGGATCCTGATTCTCAAACTCCTTATGTTAGGTATAGAAGCGACGGAATTAAGCATGAAATATGGTTTGAAAATAAAGAAAGTATTGCAAAGAAAATTAAACTTCTTAGGGAGTTTCAATTAAGAGGGGTTGCTTTTTGGAGATTGGGGCAGGAAGATCCAGATGTATGGAATATTTTCTAAAGATTTTGGGATAGACATTCTAAGCTATAGGTGATATATATGTTATTAAGTGTATGTATAATAGTAAGAGATGGTGCTAGGCATTTAGAACAGACCATTTTAAGTATAAAAAAACTTGCTGATGAAATCATTGTTATTGATCTTGATTCTATCGATAATAGTGTTGCAATTGCTAGGAGTTGTGGGGCAAAAGTTTATCAATTAGGAGAGGAACTTGATTTTGCTGTCAGTAGAGATTTTGCGAGAAAAAAGGCCAAAGGAAAGTGGCTTTTATTTTTAGAAAGTGATGAAGAGTTACTAGATGATTATGGTCAGTTAAGAAATATATTGAGGGTGAGTAAAAATGATGGTTTTTATTTGCCTTTAAGTCAGCTAGAGTTTTTAAGTAAGCAGAAATCTTATATTAAAAACCATAACGCTGATTTTTCTCCTACTCATTTATCATTTAGATTATATCAAAATAAAGCAGATTACTATTACCAAGGTGATTCTTATCAAGGTATAACTAAATCAATACTAGATAATAACGGTGAAGCCTCTTTGAAAATTTTACATCTGCCGATTATAAAGAGCTCTATTCATGGGGTTTTACCAGAAAAAGCAAACATCTTCTCTTTTTTATATTTTGATATTGATGATAATATGGAAATAGAAAAAGCAGTTTATCATTTTCTTAAAGCAGCCATTAAACATTTCTGGAAGCATGAATACAATTTAGCCATCGAGAAACTTGAAAAAGCTTCTAATTTAGTTGGAGCTGAGGGTAGATTGATTTTAATAAAGAATTTAATATTAGTTTTACTGGAATGTAAAAAATATAAGCGTGCAGAAAGAAAAATAGACTGTGCCCTTAAAAAATATCCTTATAACAAGACGATTATTTTCTTTCAAGCATATTTAGAATATATTAAAGGAAATTATCAAGATTCCTCTTTCTTATTAAATAAGATTTTTAATAAGGAAAGGAAAGATAAAGAGATGGGTGCAAAAGTATCTCTTTTGCAAGGTATGAATTTAGTCCTAGGTGGCGGTGATACTCATGAAGCAGCGAAATTGTTAGAATATGCTTTAGCTAATTTAGAAGATAATCATATTGCATTATTGGCTCTATTAAAGTGCAAGGAAAAAGAGGGTATGGATATCAATGAACAAATTTCTTTTATAAAGGAATACAATTCAGACAATTTACTTCAATTAATTCAATATTATTATAAAAAGAAAAAGTACAGTAAAATTGAAGAAATTTTAGCAAAGAAAGATATCTTTGAGGGCAATGATAATTATCTTTTATACTGGCAAGGATTAATAGATTTTAAAAGAGCTAATTATTCGGTGGCTTTAAATAATTTCAAGAAAATTACTCCTGATTTTACTCTATACAATGATGTTCTAGCTTTGCAATGGATACTTAATCTTGTAATGCCTGGTAGATTTGAGTCTAAAAGTGTAGTAAATCAAGTGAAATTAATTGGAGATGACTATAATTGGGAGTTGATTAATTTTTTTAATGATATTTACTTTCGCTCTCAAGATAAAATATTGAAATTTGAAAACCTGCTTATTAAATTAAGATATTATAATCTTACTCTATATTATCTGGATTATCTCTTAGAGTTTGCATCAAGTAAAGCTATAATTATTATGTTAGAGATTATTGATAGTTTTAAATTTAGAAGATCTAATAGAGATATAGCGATATTATTTTATCGTCATGAATTTTATGAGGAATCATATCAATATTTTTCTAGAGATATAGAACAAGTTACAAGTATAGATGATGTCAGTATTATGTTAGAATTATGCAAGGAGCTTGATAAAGAGGAGGAAGAGATAAAATGGAGAAAAAAACTGAAGTTTATGGGAAAAGAATTTTTTTTATTGGCAGGAAAGCAAACATCTTTGTCGAATAATTTTATCTTATAAAGGGAGAAAAAGTGCTATTTATCATAAAATACTGCTATATAAGCAGTTCATATACCATTAATTGACTAATGTTAACATCTAATTTTGTTAACATTAGTCTTGTGTTATGAGCAAATTAATGATAATATTATATTTGTGCGGTTGAAAAAAATTGAATTTGAAATTATATAATCCTATCTTTCATATAAGTCAATATAATTTAATAATTTGGGGGGATGTATTTTGTCAGCATCTATGATTTTTGCTTTATTCGGTGGACTTGGTCTTTTTATATATGGCATGAAACAAATGAGTGAGGGCTTGCAAAAGACAGCAGGAAAAAGATTGAAACACTTGTTAGGCCTTTTAACAACCAATCGTTTTGCTGGACTTGCTGTAGGAACATTGGTAACAGCTGTAATTCAGAGTAGTAGTGCAGCAACTGTAATGGTGGTTGGTTTTGTAAATGCAGGTTTAATGACACTTAAACAATCCATTGGTGTTATTATGGGTGCTAATATTGGTACAACCATTACTGCACAATTAATTGCTTTTAGATTATCAGATTTTTCATTACATGGAATAGCTATTGGCTCGGCTTTATACTTATTTAGTAAAAAAGATAGAAGCAAGCAAATTGGACAGGTTATTCTCGGTTTTGGTATGGTCTTTCTTGGAATGTCAATTATGGGTGATGCTATGCAACCTTTAAAGGATTCCCCGGCATTTATAGAGTTTATGGGTAGGTTTGCTACTTCTCCTTTACTTGGTTTATTGTTTGGTACATTGATGACTATTTTATTACAAAGTAGTAGTGCCAGTATTGCCGTTATTCTGAGTATGGTTTCAGTGGGAATTATTGATTTTTATGCAGTTGTACCAATTTTATTAGGTGATAATATTGGAACTACTATTACTGCAAATCTTTCCAGTATAGGTGCTAATAGGACAGCTAAAAGAGCAGCCGCGGCTCACTTTATATTTAACTTTATGGGTGCTTCATTAGTAATTGCCTTATTTTATATTATACCTGATTTTGCAAATATACTACATGATTTTGTTTACCGTCTTTCTGAGTTTGGCGGTATGGGACTTTCTCAAGAAAGATTGCTGGCAAATACCCACACAATGTTTAATATATTAAATACAATAGTCTGGATACCTTTTGTTGGTTTGATTGTTGTTCTTGTTAAAAAACTGATACCAGGTGAAGATATTTCAATTAAACGTGGTTTGAACTTCCTTGATGAGAGGATGCTGGAAACCCCTGGTTTTGCCATTGATCAATTAAAGGCAGAGGTATTAAGAATGTATGATATAGCTGATGAAATGGTTAAAGAAACTGAAGAGAACTTCAAAAAATATGATTTGGATTTATTTAAATCGATTATACACAAAGAAGAAATTATTAATGAACTAGAAGAAGAGCTGGTAACTTTCTTAACTAAATTCCCAAGACATTCAATGTCTGAGGAAGATGTAAAGACAGTAGATATGTATTATGCAATGATAGATGATATTGAAAGTATTGCTGATGATGCTCATGATATAGCCGAATTGGCCCGTTTCAAAGATGAGAATAAGATTAGATTTTCTGATCCAGCATGGGAACGAATTAAAGAATGTTTCGAAACAATTCATAAAATGCTGGAAGATTCACATGTATTAATTGAAGATATGAATTTTTCTGTGGCCAGCCGGATTTTAGAAGGTGAAGGTATAATGGATAGATATCAAATTGAGAGTAGAAGTGGTCATATGGAAAGACTGGGAAGTGGTGTCTGTGATCCTAATGCAGGTATAGTTTATCTGGAAGTATTAGATGACTTAGAGCATATTAGTGATCAAATGGCTGATATGACCCACACAGTTCTAGAGACTACCAGTAGAAAAAACTAAAAACCAAACAGGGGACGGTTCTGCGTTTGGTATAAAAAACTCCTTTTAAAAGGAGTTTTTTTTTGCTATAATTAAAGAAAAATAGAATGCTAGTACTATAATTTGCTCAATGATTAATTATAGATAATTAGTAATTACATACTGCATTGATTTACTAATTTTTTTGAGTTTTTACTGTAGGAGGGGATTAGCGTGAAAAAAATATTAGTGGTAGATGATGAGAAGAATATAAGAGAGCTTATTAAATATAATCTAGAGACTGCAGGCTATATTGTGGACATGGCTGTGGATGGACAGGCTGCATTGGATAAATTGGATAATAGTATTGATTTGATAGTTCTGGATTTGATGCTTCCTGTCATAGATGGATTGACTGTCTGTAGGAAAATTCGAGCAAATGATGATTATCAGAATATCCCTATTATTATGCTAACAGCTAAAGGTGAAGAATTTGATAAGGTTTTGGGATTGGAAATGGGTGCTGACGATTATCTGACCAAACCTTTTAGTTCCAGAGAATTAAATGCTAGAATAAAAGCTTTATTACGCAGGTCTAATTATCAAGATTCTAGTAATGGTGATTTAGAGGACACTGGGTCATTTTTGACAAAAGGAGATATTGAGCTTAATCTTCAAAGTTATGAAGCTAAAAAATCCGGTCAAATTTTGGATCTAACACCAAAAGAGTTTGATTTATTAGCAATATTTATTAAAAATAGTGGGACAGTGTTAACTAGAGATATATTGTTAGAAAGAATTTGGGGTTATGAATACTCTGGTGATACTCGAACTGTAGATGTACATATTCGAAGATTAAGAGCGAAAATTGGTGAAGATTATATTTCAACTGTAAGAGGGGTGGGATATAAATTTGTTAAAATGGAATAAATATAGTCTAAGAAGACAAATGTTAATAATATTTATATTACTCCAATTATTTTTATTGATATTTTTACTTCTTTATTTTAATAATAGTCAAAGGCAGTTTTATCTTGATTATTTAGAAGAAAGTTTAAAATCACAGGCTATATTATTAAGAGAACAGTTGGGGGAAGATATTAACTACATAGCTAATTACACTCTTGATAATTGGGCTATAGATATGGGAGAGAAAATAGATAAAAGAATTACCCTTGTTGCTATAGATGGTCTGGTTCTTGCTGATTCAGAAGAGGACCCTGACGAGATGGATAATCATAGAGATAGACCAGAAATTGAATCTATAATTCAGGGAAGAGATATAGGTTCATCTATTCGTTGGAGTAATACTGTTGATATGGATATGCTTTATTTAGCCTTACCTATTTATAGGAATGATGAATTATTAGCAGTTATTCGAATAAGTGAATCTCTTCAGGAGATAAATATCACAATTAATAGAACTATTAGAGCAAATCTTTTATTCTTTTTTTTAATAATGTGTATATCAATTATTCTATTATGGAGACTTAGTAAAGGAATTATTGATCCCCTCAGTCAGATTACAAATTCAGCAGAAAAACTGGCAAAGGGGAATTTTCAAGAAAGAATAAAAGTTAAAGATTCTAATTATGAGATTATTACTATGAGCCAAGTATTCAATAAAATGGCTGGAGAAATTGAAAATAAGATAGAGCAAATTTCAGATGAGAAAAATAGAGCTGAAGCCATTCTAAAAAGTATGGTAGAGGGATTAGTTGCAACTGATAGTAAATTAAATATCAAGATGATAAATCCATCTGCATGTAAGATTTTTGATATTAATGAGGAAGAGATAATTGGCACGGGCGTTATTGAAGTATTTCGCCATCATGAAATAGAAGAAACTTTAAAAGAAGCAATGGAGCAAAATAAAATATTAAGCCGGGAAATTATCTTGAAAAGAGAAAAAGATAGAACTCTACGTTGTAATTTTGCCCCAATTAATAATGATCAGGGTATAGTGATTGGTGGGATAGTTGTCTTTAATGATATCAGTGAACTAAGAAGATTGGAACAATTGAGAAAAGATTTTGTAGGAAATGTTTCACATGAATTAAGAACACCCTTAACTTCAATAATTGGATATGTAGATACTATTTTGGAAAATGAGATTAAAGATGAAAGAACTTTGAATAGATTTTTAAAAATAATCAAAGTTGAGGCAGACAGATTATCTATTTTAATTAATGACTTATTAGATTTATCAAAGTTAGAAAACCGCCAAAACTATGTATTGCGTCCTGCTAATATTAATACTATTTTGGAAAAACTTAAAACACTATTTGAGGATAAAGCAAGAAAAAAAGATATTAAAGTAGAATTAGCTGTAAGAGGACAATATATGGTGTATATGATTCCTGAACAAATTGAGCAGGTCTTAATAAATTTGCTGGATAATGCAATTAAATACACTCCTGCTGGTGGAGAGGTCTTTTTAAAGCTATATGACAGGGTTGATAAGGTCTTAGTAGAAGTTATTGATAATGGAATAGGCGTGAGTGTAGAGGAGCAGGATAGAATATTTGAACGCTTTTATAGGGTTGATAAAGCGAGATGTAGCTCTGGAGGTGGGACTGGTATTGGCCTATCTATAGTAAAACATGTCTTACAAAATCATAATAGCAAGATTGAGCTTGAAAGTAGTCCAGGTAAGGGTTCTTTATTTAGATTTCGTTTAAATAAAGTGAGTTATTAGTTGCAGAGGGATTTTTACGCTTAGCTTCATTATAAAACAAGTTATTAATTGAAAGCAAGTTATACTGTTTTTACTTTGATAGTATTTATAAAGAAAGTAACTTGCTTTTAAAATGTCTTAACAGTATAATTATAATTAAAGTAGAATTAAAAAAGTAATATAAGAGAGGAAGAATAATATATGGGAGATAACTTTCGTGAGTCATTGAGAGAATTGAATAATTATGTATTGGCTATAGGTAGAAAAGTGGAGAATGGTATTAAGAAAAGTATAAAGGCTCTTGAAGAGGGTAATATAGAGCTGGCTACAGAAGTAATAATTGAAGATAAACATATTGATGAAATGGAACTAATTTTGGAGGAAAGAAGCACAAGGTTAATATCATTACATCAACCTAAAGATAAAGATTTGCGGATGGTTATAGTCATATCTAAGATACTGACAGATCTTGAAAGAATAGGAGATCATGCTGCAAATATTGCAGAAAAAGTAATAGACATAAATGGGGAAGAATTGCAGATATCAATTGATGAAATTATAGACATGTCAAATTTAGCTATAAGTAGATTTCGTGAGAGTTTGGATGCTTTTGTTAATATGGATGTTAAGATAGCCAAAAAGGTTGCTCGTGAAGATGAGAGATTAGATACAATGGATGAGGACATATTACAAAAGATGACAGCTTATATGTCTGGAGAGAAGGCTTTAGTTAAACAGGCTACAGCCTTGATGTTTATAGGTAGATTCCTTGAGAGGATTGGTGATCATTCTACTAATATCTGTGAAAGGGTAATTTATATGGCAAGTGGAGAACGAGAGATATATTAGAATAAAATGTATTTGTATATAAAAGATGTTGCCTATGAAGAGGTAGCATCTTTTTTTGTGTAATTATACTTTTACTTGATTGCATTTTTAGATATTAAAATGAAAAACTTTAAATGGTAGCTTTTTAACAATCCTGTAACATAAAAAAAAACTAATGTTAACATTTATTTAATTTACTTGTAATATCCCTATGCTATTATTTGATTGTAGTAAATAAAAAATTAAATTTAGGGGGAATTGTTAAGATGATTAAAACAAAATTGATTGTATTTTCTTTGGTAATGGTATTAGTTTTTTCGGGATTGATAATGGCTGATGATAGTCTTGTAATTCAGGGTTCATCAACAGTACTACCTATTGCACAGGCTGCAGCTGAGGCTTATATGGAAGCAAATCCTGGTGTGAATATTTCTGTAAGAGGTGGAGGATCTGGGAATGGTATTGCAGCAGTAGTAGATAATGCCTGTGATATTGGAAATGCCTCTAGATTTATAAGACAATCTGAGGTAGAAAACGCTGTTGCTAATGGTGGTTATCCTGTTCCACACCGTGTAGCTATGGATGGTATCGCTGTGGTTTTACACCCTAGCAATCCAATTGATGGGCTGAGCCTTGATGATATTCAAGCAATTTTCACCGGCCAGATCACTAACTGGAATGAACTTGGAGGTTCAGACCAAAGAATAGTAATTGTATCTCGTGATTCCAGTTCCGGTACTTATGGTGTTTTTAATGACTTAGTCTTACGTGGCGAAAGATTATCTCCAGCTGCTTTATTACAGGCTTCTAATGGTGCTGTTGCTGGTGTTGTTGCAGATACAAGAGGTGCAATTGGCTATGTAGGATTTGGTTATTTGTCTGATAGTTTAAAAGCTATCGATGTTGAAGGTGTTACACCAACAGCTACTAATGTTGTTAATGGCTCATATCCTATAGCTCGAGGTTTGTTTATGTTCACAAATGGATGGCCTGAAGGTTTAACTGCTGATTTTATTACTTTTATCTTAAGCAGAGAAGGTCAGGACTTGTCTGAATCAGTTGGCTATGTACCTTTATTTTAAAATACTTGAAATGAATATACTTAATATCTAGATAATTATTAATAGATAATTTGTGAAAAGGGAGGCCTTAGTTTGCCTTCCCTTTTTACAATAGATAGGGGTGAATTTTTAATGATTAATTGGAAAACTAAAGAGAAAATAGTAAAATACATTCTTTTACTTTTTGCTTTTTCGTCGATTGTTTTTTTAACAGGAATTATTATTGTACTTTTTAAAGAAGGTTTACCTATTTTTCGGACAGTAGGAGTTTTTGAGTTTGTTTTCGGAAAAATATGGGATCCAACATTTTATCCACCGGATTACGGGATTTTGCCTTTGTTGTCAGCATCATTATTGGTAACTGCAGGGGCAATGTTATTTGCAGTTCCTATTGGCATATCATCTGCAATTTTTATTTCATATATATTACCTGAAAAACTCAAGAATATTATAAAGCCAATGGTTGAACTATTAGCAGGAATTCCATCTGTAATCTATGGTCTTTTTGGAATGAGGATATTGTCTCCATTTTTGAGAGATTTATTTGATCTACCTATGGGACTTATTGCCTTAACAGCTTCTATTATGCTTGGGATTATGGCTTTACCTACTATTGTAAGTCTGGCAGAAGATGCTATTACTGCTGTACCAAAAAGCTTTAGAGATGCATCCCTGGCTCTTGGTGGAACCAGGTGGGAAACTATCAGCAAATCTATTCTGCCAACAGCAAGCTCTGGTATATTTACAGCTGTTATTCTTGGCATTAGTCGAGCTATTGGAGAAACAATGACTGTATTAATGGTTGCAGGTGGTGCCCCTATGATAGCAAAAAGTTTTCTTATTCCGGTAAGACCTATGACTGCTAATATAGCTGCTGAAATGGGAGAGACTGCTATTGGTAGTAATCACTATCATGCTCTTTTTGGTATAGGGATTATATTATTTTTAATGACATTATTTTTTAATATTATAGCTGATATAGTTGCAGTTAGGTTTAGAAAGAAGGTGGCAGGAGAATGATTTCTAAAGAGACAAGTAAAATGAGTCTTAATATTAAACAAATTAAAATACGTCATATTAAAGAAAAAATAGCCTTTTCCATTTTAGGGTTGGCATTGTTTGTTTCAATTGCTATTTTATTAACTATTATTTATTTTGTATTACGCAGGGGTATAGGTGTTATTAATTGGACATTTTTGAGTGATGTTCCTAGAAGAGGAATGACTGAAGGCGGTATATTTCCTGCTATCCTAGGAACTTTTTACCTAGTAATTACCGGGATCTCAATAGCCGCTCCCTTAGGTGTCTTATCTGCAGTCTATTTAAATGAATATGCGAAAAATAAAAAAGTAGTTCGATTTATTAGGGTAGGCATTAATAATCTGGCAGGTGTTCCTTCTGTAGTATTTGGTTTGTTTGGTCTGGCTGTGTTTGTGAAGGTTTTAGGTTTTGGTGTATCAATTCTTTCTGGTGGAATCACACTGGCTATTGTTATTTTGCCAACAATTATCAGAGCTTCAGAAGAGGCATTAATTGCTGTTCCCGATGAATATCGTAGGGCTTCGTTAGCCCTAGGGATTACCAAGTGGCAGACAAGTAAAAAAGTAGTTTTACCTGCTGCTATGCCAGGAATTTTAACTGGTGTAATATTAGGAGTGGGAAGAGTTGCAGGAGAGACTGCTCCAATTATGTTTACGGCTGCAACTTTTTACACTATGCGTTTACCATCGTCAATATTTAGTGAAGTTATGGCTTTGCCTTTTCATATATATGCATTGGTGACAACTGGAACTGTTCCTGACCAACATATTCCATTTGCATTTGGTACGGCTTTTGTACTTTTATCTCTGGTACTTATAATTAATTTAGTAGCTATAGTTCTAAGAATTAGGTACAACAAACTTATGAAAAGGTAGTATTGAAGGGGGTATTGATATGTCAGAAAATAAAATGCTTGTTCAAAATTTAGACTTTTATTATGGTAAATTTCAAGCTTTGAAAGGTATAAATATGGAAGTAAAGGAAAAAGAGGTTACGGCTTTAATAGGTCCTTCTGGTTGTGGTAAATCAACATTTTTGAGAACTTTAAATAGAATGAATGACTTAATTGAAGGGAGTAGGGTTTGCGGTCAGATAATACTTGATGGTTATAAAATATATTGTAAAGGAATTGATGTAGTAGAATTACGCAAAAAAGTAGGTATGGTTTTTCAACAACCCAATCCTTTTCCAAAATCTATATATGATAATATAGCATACGGTCCTAGACTTCATGGCGTTAAAGATAGGGAGACTCTTGATCAGATTGTGGAAGAAAGTCTAAAAGCGGCTGCATTATGGGATGATGTAAAAGATCGCTTAAATGATTCAGGTTTGAGTATTTCAGGAGGGCAACAACAACGATTGTGTATTGCCAGGGCCCTGGCTGTAGAACCAGAAGTTCTTTTAATGGATGAGCCAGCTTCTGCCCTTGATCCTATTGCTACAGCAAAAATTGAAGAATTAATTGATGATTTAAAAAAAGATTATACAATTGTTATAGTGACACATAATATGCAGCAGGCTGCAAGGGTTTCTGATAATACTGCCTTTTTCCTAATGGGGGAGATGATAGAGTATAATCAGACAGAGTTAATATTTGAAAATCCTCAGGAAAAAAGAACAGAAGACTATATCACAGGGAGATTTGGATAAAATTATAACACAAATGCTAATGTTTTGTCTTTAGAACTTTTCTTAATTAATATTATGAAAGGAGAAAATAATGAGAACTAGCTTTCATGAATCTTTAAAAGAATTAAAGAATCATCTTTTAGTTATGGGAAGTATGGTTGAAAATGCAATTAATAATAGCATTTTGGCTTTAAAGGATGGAGACCTTGATCTGGCTCGTAAAGTAATTGAAAAAGATGAGCGTATTGATGACTTTGAGCTTGTCGTAGAAGAAAGATGCACTAGATTGATTGCCTTACAACAACCTGTAGCAAATGATTTAAGGATGATCATAGTGATATCAAAAATTATAACAGATCTGGAAAGAATGGGTGATCATGCTGTTAATATTGCAGAAAAAGTAATAGAAATAGATGGTGAAGAGTTGTTAAAACCATTAAGTGATATCCCCCAAATGGCCAATATTGCTATAAAGAGGCTCCAAGGTAGTTTAGATGCCTTTGTAAAAATGGATATTGATTTAGCAAAGAAAGTCGCTAGAGAAGATGAAAAAATAGACCTGATTGATAAGGAATCTATGGGAGAAGCAATAGCTATAATGTTAGAAGATCAAACAAAAATTAAGCAGGCAACAGCCCTTATGTTTGTAAGTAGATTTTTAGAAAGAATTGGCGACCATGCTACAAATATTTGTGAAAGGGTTATCTATATGGTTAGTGGTTATCATGAGCATTATTAGATAAATATATAAACAATATAGAAGATTTACTTTAGGACCTGGAGGAAATAAGTTTTCAGGTCTTTTTTTAATGCCTGGGAGTTATGTATTTTTCTAGTCTTTTAATTAAGAAAAAATAAATAATAAAAAGCAAATATATAAATACGGAAAAATTAACAAAGTATTAACAAACATATAACATAAGTTTAACCTAAATTATATTTGCCTGTAACAATCATTATGTATAATAAACTTGAAATTAAAATTACTTAAAGGAGAGATGTTTAATGTTAGAGCTTAGAAAAAAATTGAAGGTTGTAGTGCTTGTTTTATTTTTTTCAGTTTTTGTAATGTCCTCTGTTCTTGTACAGGCTGAAAGTAATTCTCCCAAATATGTTTTTCTTTTTATTGGTGATGGTATGAGTTTTCCTCAGGTTTCCAGTGCTGAGATGTATCTTGGAAACATGAAAGGTAATAATGATATTGAAACTGAATTATTAAGCTTTAGTAAGTTTCCAGTTGCTGGATCTATGCAGACTTTTGACGCTTCTTCTTTTGTTCCAGATTCAGCATCAACAGCGACATCTATGGCCAGTGGTATTAAAACACTAAGTGGGGTTATTAATATGGATGTTACTAAGACAACAGAGGTAACACCTATAACTGAAGAACTAAAAAAAATGGGTTATAAAATAGGCATTGTAACAAGTGTTCCGATTACTCATGCAACTCCTGCTGCTTTTTATGCTAAAGTTCCTCATCGAGGAGATGCTTATGGAATAGGTAAACAATTAGCTAACACTGGTTTTGATTATTTTGGTGGAGGAGATTTCCAGCAAGCTAGAGGTAGTAATAATGATCAAGAGCATATCTATGAAGTGGTTAAAAGAGCTGGATACAAAATTGCTAATACAAAAGAAGAAATTTTGTCTCTTAATTCAAATTCAGGAAAAGTAGTAGCCATAAATCCTGTACTTGATGGACAGGCTTTAAATTATGAGTTGGATCGTGGAGATGATGAGTTGGCTTTAAAGGATTTTGTAAGAAAAGGCGTAGAAGTTCTTGACAATCCCAATGGCTTTTTTATGATGGTCGAATCTGGAAAAATTGACTGGGCAGGTCATGCTAATGACGCAGCTGCATCAATTCATGATACTATTGCTTTTGCTGAAGCAGTTGAAGAAGCAATTAAGGTTTACCAGAGATACCCAGAAGACACTTTAATTATTGTTACAGGTGATCACGAATGTGGTGGTATGACTCTTGGTTTTGCAGGTACTGGATATGATACATTCTTCCAGGTTATTGAAAGGGTTACAATGTCACATGTAGAATTTAATAAAATTCTTGCTGAATATAAGTCCAATACAAGTGCTGAAGAGGCTAAAATAGAGGACTTATTAAACGATATTACTAAGGCCTATGGTCTAGTAACTAGGACTAGTCCTTTAGCTCCTTTATACCCGGAGAGTGTTTTAACTGATTCTGAAATGAAACGTTTAAGAGCTGCTCTTAAACAAACAATGACGCCAGGAAATGAAAGGAATTACTCTGATCAGGAAAGAATAATGTATGGTGGCTATGAGCCTTTGACAATTACCCTTACAAGTATAGTAAATAATAAAGCTGGTATGAATTATTCTTCATTCTCACATACAGGTTTGCCAGTTCCGGTTTATGCTATTGGTAACGGAGCCGATTTATTTAAAGGTTTTTATGATAATACAGATATTTATAAGAAACTGGCAGCTTTGTTAAATATTCAAGAAACAAATGTTGATATTCAACCATACAGATTAGCAGTAGGTCAATAATAATATCCACCCTGAGAAGATATTTAGTCAAAGCTTTGACCGGATATCTTCTCTTTTTTATTTAAAAATCATAATTTTAAATTGTTCATGAATTTTAGGTCATAAGGGGGAGAGTAATTTGAAGAAAAAGCTTCTATCATTTAATTTTATATTTTCCTGTATTGTTTTTATACTTATTTTAGTATTATTTTTTCTACCTACAGGGTTTGATACTTATGTTACTCCAAATAGTCAACGTGGTATAGCAAGAGTATTGGAAGTTGATAATTCAAATATATATACTACAGGAGGTTTTATAAATATAGGCAAGCAGATTTGTGAAGTTGAAGTAATTTGGGGTGAATATAGAGGTGAAAAAGTACAGTCTATTAATAATCTAACAGGAAGATTAGAGTTTGACAAGATTTTTGAACCGGGTGATAAAGCTCTAGCTGTCATAGAGTACAGGGAAGGAGTTATACGATTTGTAACACTTGTTGATCATTTTAGACTGGACACTATAGTAATATTGTTTTTAATATTTATCTTATTATTAATTGTATATGCAAAATGGATTGGTACTAGAGCTATTATATCCTTTATACTTACAATATTAAGCATCTGGAAAATATTAATACCGGAAATTTTAAGAGGAAGCAATCCTATATTGATTTCAATGCTTTTAATAATCTTTTTGACTATTGTTGTCATCCTGCTTGTTGGTGGTTTGAATAAAAAATCACTGGCAGCTATCCTGGGTTCACTATCAGGAACAATTCTAACCTGTTTATTGGCTATTATCTTTAGTAAGAGCTTTAATATTCATGGGGCTGTCCTATCTTTTTCTGAGTCTTTGCTTTATGCTGGATATTCTCACATAAATTTAAGAGATGTACTTATATCTGTTGTATTTCTTGCATCTGCTGGAGCGCTAATGGATCTAGCTATGGATATAGCAGCTTCTGTAAATGAAGTTGTAGAAAAGAAGCCTGATATTAGTACAAAAGAAGCAATTAATTCTGGTTTAAATGTAGGTAGGGCAGTTGTTGGTACAATGACTACTACTTTGCTATTCGCTTATACGTCCGGATACCTTGCTTTATTGATGTATTTTATGGCTCAGGGAACTCCGGTAATAGATATGCTAAATATTCGCTATATATCAAAAGAAATTATGCATACTATAGTTGGGAGTTTTGGGTTGGTAACTGTTGGTCCTTTTACTGCAATTATTTCAGGAATATTGTTTACGAAAAGTTTTAAGGAAATAAAAGAAGGAGAGTTTTTGTTACTTTTTAGAAAGTTGTCATTTCAAAATTTTCTTTTAAGAAAGTAGCCATGTGGTCTGGGTATTTAACTAAATACAGCTGTATTAAGTCTAAGGTGGGATAATGCTATAATCATTTTCTTTATTATTTTATTTATGGTTTTTACAAGTGAATTCATTTCTGCTAAAATAAGAAGTACAATAATATAATATTTAGCAAGTAAATAAGGCAGTTACCAAGAAAGTTTAAGTGGGAGTGATTAATTGATGTCAGAATATAAGATTGAGCTTCATGCTCATAGTAGCGAAACTAGCCCCTGTGGAATGATAGAAGCTAAAGAATTAGTAAAGATGTATAAAGATGCTAATTATCAGGCTTTAGTAATGACAGATCATTATTATGATAGATTTTTTGAAATGGTCGATTGGCTTAGCTGGCAGGAGAAAATGGATAATTACCTAGTAGGCTATCGAGAGGCAAAAGAGATGGGAGAGAAAGTTGGGCTTACAGTTCTACTAGGGATTGAAATTACTTTCCAGGAAAATACTAATGATTATTTAGTCTTTGGTTTAGATGAAAAATTTTTGCGGGATATACCTGAGTTATATAAGTATACTTTGAAGGAATTTAGAGAGCTAAGCAGGGAAGAAGATATCTTGATATATCATGCCCATCCTTATCGTAAAGGGAATAAACCTGCTCCAGCTGATTTACTTGACGGTTTGGAAGTTTATAATGGCAATCCCCGGCATCAATCTTTTAACCAGCTGGCTGAAGAATATGCTAAAAGGTATAAAATGAAGATGATATCTGGTTCAGATTTTCATCAAAAAGAAGACCTTGCTAGAGGTGGTATTATCGCCAAGGAGAAAGTATCCAATATGGCCGAATTATTAAAGCTGCTAAAATCTGATGAATACAAATTAATAAAGTGAGTTCTTAGTTTCAGAGGGTGTTTTTATAACCCACTGAAACTTAGTAAAACGAATCCAGGAGGTTAGTGCCACTTATCCCTCACTAAAGAAGTGGGAGTTTTAGTGGCAGTTAGCTCTCGGATAAAATAATAATTTAACTTTCTGAGTTGAATTATTATATCATTCAGTCGCTTAGTTTTTACTAAGTGGCTTTTTTAATGCCTGTAATAATATGAATAATAGGTCTAATTTTGTAATTTAGTATAGTTTTTTAACATATTGTTAACAATTCGTAACATTCCTGTAACAATTCTTTAAAAGCTTTGTAACATAAGTCTGTTATCCTTATTTGGAAGGGAGAGGATATAATATGTTAATTAAAAAAGTTGTATTAGTATTTTCAATTTTAGTGTTAATGTTTTTTGTTGTAGGGTGTGATAATACTGAGCAGTCAAATATCGAAGTGCGTGGTTCTGATACAATGGTGAATTTAGGACAACGACTGGCAGAGGCATATATGGAAAATAATGATCAGGTTAGTATTTCTGTTACAGGTGGAGGTTCAGGTACAGGGATTGCAGCAATGATAGACAACCGGGTAGATATAGCTAATTCTTCCAGGGACATGTCAGATACGGAAATAAGACAGGCACGTGATAATGGAGTTGAACCAGTTGAAATAGCAATTGCTATGGATGGTCTAGCTGTATTTGTAAACGATAGTATTCCTATAAGTGAATTAACAATGGACCAGGTTGGTGCAATTTTTAGAGGAGATATTAGCAACTGGTCTGAGCTTGGCGGTCCAGATAGAACGATTTCAATGTATGGCAGACAAAGTAATTCAGGTACCTTTGTTTACTTTAGAGAAGCTGTGCTTAAGGCAGATTTTTCTGACGCTGTGAAAAGAATGAATGGTACTGCACAAATTATTGAGGGTGTTATTAATGATAATGCTGCCATCGGATATGGTGGTATAGGTTATACCGTTGATGATGATCAAGTAGTGGATGGTTTAAGGGTATTAAAGATAGCTGTAGATGAAAATTCTGAGGCTGCATCTCCTTTAGTAGCTGCTAATGTAGAGAGTGGAGCTTATCCTATAGCTAGACCTTTGTTTAATTATACCAATGGTATACCTGAGGGTGAAATATTAGATTATATTTTATTTATAATTGCTGAGCAAGGACAGGAAACTGCTGTAAATGCTGGTTTTTATCCGATTAATCCAGAATATAGAGCACAAAATAATCAGACCTTAGGTTTATAAGACCTAATGGTCTTCAGAGAAAATTATTAGTGGTTTATATTATCTTAATTAATTTAAGGAAGGGATGAAAATGAGCAAAGTTTACAAAATAGATAAGAAAACTAAAAGACGAAAATATAAAGAAAAAATTATAAAATTGTTTTTTCTTTTTAATGGATTGATAGCAATCTTTGTACTAGTAGGCATTTTCTATTTGCTTTTGTCAGAAGGACTACCTACATTTCGAGAGGTAAGTATTAGAGAGTTTTTAACTACAAAAAGGTGGAATCCAAGTGCTTATAAGCTGCCATCATATGGTATCCTTAGTCAAGTTGTAAGTACTTTGATGGTTACTATTGGTGCTTTGTTAATTTCTATCCCTATAGGAGTAGCTACTGCAGCCTATCTGGCTGAAGTAGCTGGTCCTAGAGAAAGAGAGATCTTGAAGCCAGTTATAGAAATACTAGCTAGTATTCCCTCTGTTGTTGTTGGTTTTCTGGGGATTGTTTTGTTAGGTCCTATTGTAGCTCGTGTTTTTAATCTGAGTAATGGACTTAATGCTTTGACAGGATCTATACTTTTAGGTGTTATGGCTTTGCCAACGATTATTAGTATTTCTGAAGATGCAATTACTTCAGTACCTGATGAATATAGAGAGGCTTCATTAGCCTTAGGTGTAAGTAAATGGCATACCCTGGTTAAGGTAATAGTACCTGCAGCATTATCAGGTATTCTTGCTGCAATCATGTTAGGCATGGGGAGAGCAATTGGGGAAACGATGACAGTTTTAATGGCTACAGGTAATGTTCCCCGTTTTCCTGAATCTATATTTTCATCAATACGAACTATGACAGCTACGATAGCAATTGAATTAGGTGAAGTGCCCTTTAATACAACACATTACCATTCTTTGTTTGCAGTAGGAATAGTATTGTTTATCATGACATTTTTAGTTAATTTGCTATCTGATATGATTCTCCATAGGTATGAGGAGGGAAGCTAATGAAAATTCTATTAAATAAAGAAAATAGATCATCTTCAAAGGATGTCTTTGATTTTATAAAAAATAAGCTAGGTTTTTACCTTTTAAGACTAGCCACTATTATTGTATTAATAGTTTTAGCAATAATCTTATATGATATCTTCACTAAAGGGAGTTCAGTTATCTCCTGGGAATTTATAAGTAGTGCCCCACGGGATGGCATGACCGCTGGTGGAATTTGGCCGGCTATTGTTGGTACAGTATTTGTAACAATGTTAACTGCTGCTATTGCTGTTCCAGTAGGTGTTTGTGCAGCTATTTATTTAAATGAATATGCTAAGAAGGGTAGATTAACCCGTATTATAAGAATGGCTATTCGCAATCTGGCTGGTGTTCCTTCAATTGTGTACGGTTTGTTTGGTCTGGCTTTATTTGTAAAGCATTTAAATTTTGGAACTTCTCTTTTATCTGCTGGTTTTACTTTAGGCTTGATGACTTTACCTGTAACCATTACTGCCAGTGAGGAAGCCCTAAAAGCAGTTTCTGATTCCTATCGACAGGGTTCTTTAGCATTGGGTGTACCTAAATGGTATATGATCAGGACAAACGTATTGCCTTATGCTATTCCAGGTATTATCACTGGTGCTATTTTGGGTTTATCAAGGGCTGCTGGAGAAACAGCTCCGATTCTATTCACAGGAGCGGCATTTTTTCTTCCCCGTTTACCACAGTCTTTATCAAGTCAATTTATGGCTTTGCCCTATCACTTATATATATTAGCTACACAGCATCATAGTATTGCCCGGGTGCGCCCAATTGCTTATGGAACAGCTCTGGTATTGATTGCTCTGGTTCTTTTAATGAATCTCACTGCTATGTATATAAGGTATAAAGTGCGTTCTTAGTATCAGTGGTATAGTATTTACACTGATACTTAGCAAAACGAATCCAGGAGCTTAGTGCCGCTTACTCCCATTTAAAGAAGAGATAGTATAGCGGCAGTTAGCTATCGGGCAAATTTAGAAAGAAGAAATAGTTAGAAAAAGAGGAGGATGTTTTTATGAATGATAGCAAGACTAAAATAAAAGTTGAAAACCTGGATTTCTATTATAATAAATTCCAGGCATTAAAAAATATTAATTTAGAAGTATATAATAATAAAGTGACAGCATTAATTGGACCTTCAGGTTGTGGTAAATCTACTTTTTTACGAGTGCTAAATAGAATGAATGACTTAATTGAGGGTACAAAGGTAGAAGGAAATGTCAGTATCAATTCTCAAAACATCTATGGAAAAGATATAGATGTTGTTGAACTAAGAAAAAATGTAGGAATGGTCTTTCAAAAACCTAATCCTTTTCCTAAAAGTATATATAATAATGTTGCTTATGGCCCAAAGGCTCATGGAGTCCGTAATAAAGAGAAGCTTGATCAGATTGTTGAGGAAAGTTTAAAAAAGGCAGCTCTCTGGGATGAAGTAAAAGATAGATTAGACCAGTCGGCTATGGGTATTTCTGGTGGACAACAACAGAGGCTATGTATTGCCAGGGCTTTAGCAGTAAACCCTGATGTTTTACTGATGGATGAACCTAGCTCAGCCCTAGATCCAATTGCAACAGCTAAGATTGAAGACCTTATTGAGAATTTAAAAGAGAATTATACTATTGTAATTGTTACACATAGCATGCAGCAAGCAGCTAGAGTTTCTGATTATACTGCCTTTTTCCTAATGGGAGAAATGATAGAGTTTGGTGAAACCACAAAAATATTTGAAAGACCAGAACAAAAAAGAACAGAAGATTATATAACAGGACGTTTTGGTTAGAGATATTAATTTTAAAGGGGTTGAGTAATATGCGTCAAAGTTTTCATGAATCATTACAAGAATTAAAAAATGATGTATTGAAGATGGCAAGTTTAGTAGAAGAATCAATTGATAAGAGTATTAAAGCCTTACAAAATGGAGATATTGACTTAGCTAAACAGGTAAAAAAAGATGATGAAAAAATTGATCAATTGGAGTTAAGCGTGGAAGAGAAATGCACTAAATTAATTGCTTTACAACAGCCAGTAGCAAAAGACTTGCGTTTAATTTTGGTCATTTCTAAATTTGTAACTGATTTAGAACGGATGGGGGATCATGCCTCTAATATTGCTGAACAGGTATTAGAAATAGGGCAAGAAGAATTAATTAAGCCATTAATAGATATACCTAGAATGGGAGAAATAGCTATTAGGAGACTTCACCAGAGCCTGGATGCTTTTGTGAATATGGATATTGAATTGGCTAAACAAATAGCAAGAGAAGATGAAGAAATAGATATTCTAGATTGTCAGATTTTACGAGAGTTAATTTCTTTTATGTTGGAAGATCAAAAAACTATCAAGCAGGCTACTGCATTAATGTTTGTAAGTAGGTTTCTTGAACGAATCGGCGATCACTCTACAAATATTTGTGAAAGAGTAATTTATCTGGTTAATGGTGAATATGAGCATTATTAAAATATATGAAAAAGGAACCTCCTCGGGATGAGGGGTTCCTTGAAATAAAAGTCAATTTTAATTAGTTAAAGCAACTGTATTTAGTTAAATCGGCTTGAATTGAGAAACCAAACGCAGAACCGTCCCCTGTTTGGTTTTTTCTTTTTACCAGTCTTTTAGGCCTGCTAGATTTTCGATTTCTTGCTGGCTAAACTCCATATTCTTCAGTTCCTGAACAAATTCTTCTTTCGTAGATGGGAGATAAGATAAGAGGAACTCTACCTCGCCATCTATTCTTACATTATTTAGTGAGGCGGGTAAGAAGAAGGTATCGCCTGGGTTAAAGCTATAGCTAAGATCTTCGTAATTGATACTTGCCTGTCCACTAATATTCATAAGTATATAGGGTCTATTTCCGCTGGGAGCAATACTATACTCTTTTTGTACTTCAATCTTCTCAGTTATAAAATAGTGGCAGGCTACCAGAAAACTTCGGATATACCCGTCCATTTGCTTTCGCAAAGGGGTAGATTTCGCTTTGCTTATGTCCTGTTGGAAGTTAGTAACCTCAAGGGCCTTTTCAACATGAAGTTCCCGGGAATTACCCTTTGAATCGGTTCTATTCCAATCATAAACACGGTAAGTGGTATCAGAGTTTTGTTGAATCTCTGCTAATAATATACCATCTTCAATAGCATGTATTGTTCCAGATGGTATAAAGATTACATCTCCTTTTTCTACTTTTATTTCATTAAGGTATTTCTCCAGTGTTCCATCCTCTATAGATTTTTTAAAGCTTTCTTTATCAGTATTTTCCTTTATGCCATAGACTAATTTAGCATTTTCTTTTGCATCAAGTATATACCACATTTCTGTTTTGCCAGGTTCGCCTTCTTCTCTTTGAGCATATTCATCATCAGGATGAACCTGAACTGAAAGTTTATCGTTGGCATCTAGTATTTTAATTAGAAGAGGAAAGTTTTCTAAATCATTATAGCTGCTTTTTTCGCCTAATATTTCTTTTGGGTACTTCTTATATAAAGTACTAATATTTGTACCTTGATAGTTACCATTACTTATAATACTACTTCCATTTTCATGTGCTGCTACTTCCCAACTCTCACCTATATTTTTTTTTGCTAAAACACGCTTGAAAAAAGTAAGTAGTTTATTACCACCCCAGATTTTTTCTTTATAAATTGGCTTAAATTTAAACGGATAAAATTTCATTGATGATCACTACTCCTTTTATAGTTGCTTAATATATTTATATTTTTTCTATATGTGCTTATATTTTATTATTCTAGTAATGTTACTAATTTCCTTCACTTATTATATTATATTTAAAAATATATACTCTCTGTATATACACTCTTATTATGAAGGAGATTATGAAAGCGTTTTAACTTAGTATTTGCTAAAAACTAATAATAGTTATATAATTATAAGGTATATAAATATATATTTATTATGGAGAAAATAAGGGGGAGATAGTAATGGCAAGAAAAAAAATATATAGGTCTAGAGATGATAAAATAATTGCTGGTGTATGTGGAGGAATAGCAGAATATTTTGATATCGATTCAACAATAGTTAGATTAGTTTTTTTATTATTTTTATTGAGCCCAAATGGTGTAGGAATTTTAGCATATATAATACCCTGGATTATCATTCCAGAAAAGTCTTTCTCAGGATCAAATAAAGACTCTCATAATAATGTTAACGAAGAGCAAGTTCTTGAAGGTGAGATAGTTGATGATCCTAGTGTTCAAGAATCAAAAAGTGAAAAGAATTCTTCTGAGTCTAAAAACAACGAGAAAAAACATGCTATTATAGGTATAATATTAATCGCTTTTGGATCTTTATTTTTAATTGATCACTGGTTACCTCGTTTCCGTAGGGAAATTTTTTGGCCAATATTATTAGTTGCTCTAGGTGTTTATTTACTTCTTAAGGGGGTTAAGGGTGATGAGTAAGGAAAATAGATCTCAAATATCAGCTGGAATTTTATTAATAGGCCTAGGGATTTTATTTTTGCTAAATACGTTAGGCTTAGTTAGAGGTTTTAATTGGAGGCTTCTTCTGGATTTTTGGCCAGTGATAATTATTTTGATAGGATTAAATATTATTTTTAAAAATACCAAATTATGGTGGCTTACTTCTCTTGTGCTTGTTTTTGCTATATTAGCTTTGTTTTTAGTTGATGGTGGAACCGGGTATAGTCGTTATGAATATACTTATAGACCTTACTTTGCTTTTAGATCTCCTTTGGAAACTTATAATCGTGAAATGCCTTATGGCTCAGAACTTGAAAAAATGTACGTGACCTTAAATTTAGGGGCAGGAAGACTTATTATAGGAGAAGTTGATGCAAATAATGTTTATGAAGCAAAATTACAATATGCTGATAAAGTTCCTGAATTAAATTATTACTATGAAAATAGAATAGCTTATTTTTCTATTAAAGAATTTGAGAGAAGCAGGAATCGTTTCAATTTCTCTGCTCGTAATGATTGGACTATTAATTTAAAACCTCAATTACCTTTGTCCATACAAGTTAATGCTGGTGCTGGTGATTTTGATTTGGATTTAGGAAGTCATCTTATATCTAACTTAACAGTGAATAGTGGGGCTGGAAATCTGAAACTTAGATTGGGAGAAGAGGCAGACAATATAAGAATCAATTCAGCAGCAGGCAATATAGATATTTTTGTTCCTGAAGAGAAAGAAGTACAGATAAGGACTGTTGGACTTATCAGGCAGAATAATTTTAGTGATCAAGGCTTAATAAAGGGAGCAGACAATACTTATCATAGTAAAAATTTTAAAAGTGATGAAAATGCTTTAGAGATTGAAATAAATAGTCCAGTAAGTAAAAGTAGTATAAATTTTTATTAAAGATTCTTAAAATATATTGATGAGAAATTACGAGTGAGTATAGTTCACTCTTTTTTTTTGCCACATATTACATTAGTGAGCCTGCAGTGACTTATGTTATAATGATGATAACAATTATTATGGAGGTGAGCTATTTTGAGATCTTTTAAATCTAAAAAAATCGCTTTATTTCTTGCTGTTATTATATTTTTTAATATTTTTTCTATTGCTATATTTTCTCAACAGGCTCAAGCTAGTTTTTGGGAAGACAATAGGGGTAGTATTTTGACAGTTTTTAAAGGGTTTATTATGTTATGGGTTATAAACTTAATGACTGGTTCTAGTGGAGGGGATGATTATATTACTTCCACGATACAAAGAGCTTTAAATTTAGGAGGAAGAAGTAATGAAGAAAATCTCCACGAAGAAGAAATAGAAGATAATTCTAGTTCCCTTGAATTTGATGAAATAGGATATGATTCAAGCTATGATAGTGATGGGCAAAATATTATATATAATGAAAATGTTACTTCAGAAGAATTTGAAATGTTAAGATTAGTTAATGAGGCTAGACAAGAACAGGGTTTAAGACCTTTACAGATTGATATACCTTTAATGCAATTGGCTAGAAAAAAAGCAGTAGATATGATTGAATATGATTATTTTGATCATTATTCCCCAAATCTAGGTACTCCCTTTGAGATGATACAAGCCAATGATATAAAATATTCTCTTGCTGGTGAAAATCTTGCAGAAGCAAAGACTATAAAAGAGGCATTTGACTCTTTAATGGATAGTCCTGATCATAGAGAAAATATTTTAACTTCTAGGTATGATAGAGTAGGTATTGGTATTATTCAAGGTAGTAGTTCCAGATTTATGATAGTTCAATTATTTATTGATAGTCCAGATCCAACAGAGTAATAATTAGCTACAATATATTTTTTTCACGCTTTTCTGGCATAACCATATTATATAATGTAATGAAAAATATTGATAATAAGGGGGGAGGGATATGCCAGTTAAGCAAGAAAAAAACTCTAAGTTAATAGAAGCTCAAATTGTTGTTGGTGAGAATATTATTAATAGAATGGAAGTAATCACTTTTACTATCGAAAAAGAAATAGAAAATTTGAGAGATGTGAAGGTTTCTGTAAAAAACATCAAATGGGAAATTATACCTAACAGTGTAATATTAAATGGAAATATAGAAATACAGCTATTTTATTTAGATACACAGAAAAAGATACATAAAGAATATAAGGAAATGACTTTTAATTATGTAGTAGATATTCCTGGAGCAGATACTGGAATGGAGGTTTTAGTAGAGCCTACAGTTGAGCAGATCTTATCAGCGTTTACTTCTGAGAGTTCATTAGAACAGAAAGTTTTCTTGCAGTTTTTTATCAAAGTCTTATCATTAGAGAAACTAATGATTGAAACAGGAAAAGGACCTCTGGTTGAGGCGAAACATATAGTATCCGAACATTTTTTTAATTCTTTAATTCTTAATGACGTTAATCTAGCAGTTAAGGCGGTAGAAGTATTCGATATAAAGGCAAAAACAGAAATTTTGCAGACGAGTGTTAAAGATGGTAATTTGCTAATCGCAGGCAAGATCCACAAAGATTTATTGTATTTGGCCGAGGATGGAGTTGAACATCACCAAGATGAGGATATTCCTTTTCAAATAAAAGAAGAAATTCCTTGTTTAGAAGAAGGATTAGATATTCATATAGATCTTGAAATAGAAGAATTGGAATATAATCTAAATTCTTCAGGAAGAAATCTAAGTCAAAGCATTATTATGAATATAAGAGTAAAGTTAAGTGAGTATCATCAAATAAATGTAGTAACTGGTAATAATGCTTTGCTAATGTTTTCTGAAGTCATCGGTGAAAGTACAGAAAAAATAAAAAATGAAATTGAGTTAACTTTAGATCAAAGTGTAGAAGAACTAGAAGAGATTAAAGCTTCTTTTGAGGAACTTAAGACGATATTGTTAAATGATAAGGTGCTTATAAAGGGAGTTATTAATATACAAATCTCTTATATTGGAAAGGATGCTACTCTATATTATCAGCTAGTGAATAACCCTATTACTGAATACATAGATATAGAAGGGGTGAGGCCTGGTATGAGAGTAGAAGTCTTAGCTAATATCTCCTTTGAAAAGCCTGTATTGCTTGAGAAGAAAAAAATTATCTTAGAAAAAAGCGTACTAGATATATCTGTTAAAGTGACAGAAGATATTCAATTTCATGTAAACGAATTGAGTATATAAAAAAATTATCTTTTAAAAGATAATTTTTTTTTGTTTAAAGATATAATTTAGTTATGAAATCTTTGGATAGCTACCCTTTCGCTGCTGCTTCCATCATATAAGATAAAAGCTAGATTGTTTTTATAAAAATATTTTCTTGTTATAGTAAATAAATGATATGTGTTAGGTTTTCTCTCTCCCACCATAATAATATTATGTCCACGGTATTTTATTATATCAATTTCGTAGTTATTTACTAGAATAACAAGTTCATCTTCATTAAAATGGTATTCTTCCTTTAAGTTAAGTCTTTTTAAGCGTTTTTCTAGTTCCCTTCTCTCTTCATAGCTAAAAATTGAAAAGCTAATTACTCTTGATGTTCTTTCAGTTTTTTTAATTCTAGAATTTTTAAGGGATAGGGGTATATACTGTACAGCAGGATATCTAAAAATATCTCTTGAATAACCAAAAGACATAGTTTTCACCTCCAAAATATTTTATGAAGGGAAACTTGTGAATGTGATAATATTTTTGTCATAATCCACCTCTTAATACTGTATATATAATATATAGTTTATTTACTAGTGTAATTAGGTTTTCACACTTTAATTGTTTATGCATATATTATAAGTGATAATGATAAAGATAGAAAGGAGGAAGGATATTGGCAGTTCATTTTGATGAAGAGCTAATTAGAGTTGAATATGTGATAGGCGAAGAAGTTGTTACAGAGTCTGTTACTGGCACTATTGAAATTCCTGATGTAAAGCCGCCAGCAGAAAGAGTAGTGGAGGTTAAAGTTTTCGGTATTGATGATTTGCAAACTACTATTGAGGAGGGTGGAGTTGAACTCACTGCTGAAATAGATGTGGGGGTTGTATATGTAGGGCTTGTTGATGAACCACCCTTGCAGCCTGTACATTTTGTAGAAGGTAGAATACCAATTACAAATTTTGTAGATGTACCTGGAGCAGAACCTGGCATGAATGTTTTTGCAGATGTTAATGTTCGAAGGGTTTCTTTTCAATTAATTGATGAAAGAACAATTGAGGTAACAGTTGTTATTCATAAATTCGTTAAGGTTACAGAATATCGTCAAATTACTGTGATAACAGGAGTAGAAGGTATTCCAGAAGAAGATATTAGACAACAATTATTGAAAATAGAAGAAGTTATAGGTGAAACTGTAGAAACAGTTGTAGTAAGTGGAAGGTTACCTGTTCCTGACATCTTGAATAAGCCACCAATTGAAAGAATTTTAAATGCTACAGCAGAAATTAGGCAAATAGATGCCGAAATAACAGAAGATGGTGTAATTATTGATGGTAGCATCTTTGGTGGGGCTATGTATGTAGCTGAAGTAGAAGAACCACCTCTTCAACCTGTACACTTTATAGAAGGTGAGTTTAACTTCAGTCAGGGTATTGATATACCAGGAGTACAGCCAGGGATGAATGTTCATACCAATGTAATAGTTCAAAGGGTATCTTTTGATGAAGTTACTGTAAATGGTGAAACTACTGTTGAATTAAATGTGGTTATTAGGTTATTTGTAAAAGTAACAGAACAGAAACAAGTTAATATTATTACTGATATAGTTAGTGAATTAGTTGAGGTTGACAGAGACCTATTAAGAGTAGAAGAAGTAATTGGAGAAGATATTTATCATGAAAGTATTACAAGACCATTGACAGTTCCTGAGGAAAAACCAGCTGTATTAAGGGTGCTTGAACCTTTTGCAAGAGTTATAGATTTTGAAGCAATGACTGAACCAGGTGGAGTTATGATTGATGCTGAAATTGAAGCTGGTGCAATGTATGTGGGTGATGTAGCAGAAGGTGAACCTCAACAGCCAGTACATTTTGTTGAAACTCCAGATGCGGAACCATTTAATTTTGATAATTTTGTAGATATACCAGGTGCAGAACCCGGTATGAATGCTTATGTAGAATTAGAAGTAACTAGAGTTTCTGTACAAAAGCTTGGTGTTAATAATAATCAAGAGCCACCAGTTCCTGCAAGAAGGCTTGAGTTTACCATTGTTGTTCGCAAATTTGCTAAAGTTACAGAGTTTAGACAGTTGGAAATTATTACTGACATAGTAGAAGTTGCTCCTGTAGTTGTAGATGATTGCCCACCTTCTTATGTGGTTTATGTAGTACAGCCAGGAGATACGTTATATAAGATTGCTCGTAGATATCGAACAACTGTAGATGCTTTAATTCAAGCAAACCCAAGTATCGATCCACATAATTTACAAATTGGTCAAAAAATATGTGTTCCGAAAAAGGTAATTGATCCAAGAGGATAATTTAGTTAATAGCTTAAGACAATAAATTTATTTCAAAAAGAGCTGTGAGTATAACTTCACAGCTCTTTCACGTCTTATAATATAGATTCATATATTATAAAGAGAACCTTTATTAATAACTCATTTATGGAGGTATCAAAATGTCTGAACAAAAAAAGAAAAAGGCTAAAAAGGCAGAAAACAGTCATGAAAATAGGAAGGTAAACATAAAGCCTCAGAAGATAAAGAAATTAATAAAAATTAAAAAGGCTTAAGATGGAGGTGAGAAAATGGTACAACAATTAAGAATAAATGACTCTATCTTATCAAGAACTTTTAGTTCTAAAATAAGAAGATCGACGAGTATTCCGACTACTCTTCCAGCAGCAGAAAGGGTAGTAAGTGTGAGTGCTCGTGTAGAAATGACTAGTGTTGAGCTAGAAAGAGGATTTGTAGTCATTAATGGTATTATAAGATCACATATTTATTATGCTGCCAAGGACGAACCATCAAATGTATTAAGTTTTAGAAGAAACTTTCAGTTTTCAGAAAGAATTGCTGTAAGTGAAGCTCGTAGAGGTTTAGAAGTTGATATCGATATGCTTATTGCAGATATAGAATATACATTAATAAATAATAGGAGTATTGAATTAATCTTTACTATTTCTACAGATATTGATTTATTTGCAACAGAGCGAGTTACATTAGTTGATGAAAGAAAAGATATTCAGGTGCAAAGAAGAGAGATGAGGGTGCAAAGAACCTTAAGAGAGAGTAGATTTGAACGTACCATTCAGGATACTTTACGGATACCTACAAGGGTAAGTGATATTAGTAGGGTTCTTGATGTAGATAGCACTATTCAAATCTTGGAGTCAGTTAGCGGTAATAATCGTGTAAGAGTGAGGGGTATTGTTAAAAGTGATCTGTTATATTTTAATGCCAGTGGAAAGCTCGAATATGCAGAGCTTATGTATGAATTTAATGAGGTTTTCTCATTCACTGGAGCTCGTCCAGAAATGGATGCTTTTGTAGAAGTAAATGTAGTTGATGAAAGGGTTACTAAGCTTGACCGTCGAAGAGTAAAGATACGAGTAGATCTTGTTTTTACTATTTTAGTTGTAGAAGCAGAGGTTTTAGATGTACCTACAGATATTGTTAAACCTGTTGATAAAGTCTTTCCGGTGAGAAGACCGGTTCTTGTAGAAGAAATAGTTGCTGAAAGACGAAGCAGAATTTCAGCAAGAACAAGGGTAACTTTAGCAGAGGGTAAACCTGATGTAGCTAGTGTGATAAGTGCCAGTGGAACTATTCGCGGTGGTAGTATAGTTGTAGCTGCTGAAAATGGAGGAGTAGCTCTTAGTGGTGTGATTGATGCCAATGTTATCTATGTGGGTGATCTACCACAACAGCCAGTTCATCATACTTCTGCTACTATTAACTTTGATTCTTTTATAAATATCCCAGAAGTACGGGCAGGGATGCAGGTATATTCCGAGATAAGTGTGAATAGAATTACAGCTACTAGAGTATCGGCCAGGGTAATAGAGGTAAGAGCAGTAGTAAATGTTGAGCTTCTGATAACTGAAAGAAAGCGGGTGCCAGTAGTTACTGATATAACAGATCGTCCAGTAAGGCCTGTTGAAAAACCTATTCATCGACCAGCGGTTCGAGATGATAAGATTCAATACACTGTGCGAACTGGTGATAGCTTATATACAATTGCTCGAGAACACTCTGTAACAGTTGAGCAAATAATATCTTTAAATCCAGGTATAGATCCTAATAGACTGCAGATAGGACAGAAGATATGGATCCCACGGAATTAATTTAATTCCTTATTTTTGTTCTTGATATTATAATTCCAATATACCTGTAAGCTGATTGTATTTTTTGTACCATGTAAATTATATTTAAGATGTTTAATATGATTTAAAGTATTGTTTATAGAGAAAGCTATTTTTTCTCAGGTTTATATTATATCGTAAAGGGTATAATATAAACTGAGGTGATAGAGAAGAGATGCTTGGTAAATTAAAAATCTTGCTTGTATTTGTCCCTGTTAGTTTGGGATTATCTTTTTTTTTAGATGGGTCAATATTAACTTTCGCTGTAACTGCTCTTGCTATTATACCACTGGCTGCTATAATGTCAGATCTGACAGATCGTTTGCGAGTGGATCTTGGTAGTAGTTTGGGTGGTTTAATTAATGTAACTTTTGGTAATGCAACTGAACTAATAATATCAATATTTGCTATTTATGATGGTTTGCTAAATGTAGTAAAAGCTAATATAACTGGATCTATTATTATGAATCTTTTGCTAGTGCTGGGTTTGTCCTTTTTTCTGGGAGGCTTAAAGTATCGCAGGCAAAAGTTTGATAAAATACTGGCTATAACAAATAGCGCTATGCTAATGCTAGCGGTTGTGGGTATGCTGGTACCGGCTATTTTTTATTTTGGTTCAGAAAATATTAAGACAATTGTACTGCGTAGATTAAGTATTGGAGTGGGAATTGTTTTGTTTATTACATATCTAGCCAGTCTCTATTTTACTTTAGTTTACCATGAAAAAGAAAAAAAGCAGATAAAGAATGAAAATTCAGAGGAGCTAGAGGATGGCATAGATGACATTGAGAATAAGAATAAAGGAAATAATAATGAAGGTAAAAGCAATAATCATGAGCTTGGACAGCATTCTGCCTTTTTTATTAGCAAAAAGGTTTCTCAAAAAGAAAAAAAATCAAGGGATAAGAAGACTATTCTAAAAAACGCATTTTATCTTCTGTTGACTACATTGATTATTGCAGTTGAAGCAAATATACTGGTATCTTCTATATCTGTTATTCAGGAAAGTTTTAATATTTCAGTTGTTTTTATTGGTGTTATTATTCTTCCCGTAATATCTAATGTAGCTGAAAATATAACAGCGATAAGGATGGCTAGGGAGAATAAAATTGACTTGAGCATAACTATTGCAGTTGGATCTAGTATTCAAGTAGCTTTGTTTTTAGTACCCTTATTAATTTTCTTTAGTAGTTTTACTCCTCATCCTATGAATTTTTTGTTTAATATTCTTGAAATAAGTACAATTGGTTTATCTGTCCTGGCAATTAATATTGTATATTTGCAGGGAAAATCAAACTGGTTTGAAGGTTTACAATTAATAGCGGCCTATTTAATAATTGCTATTGCCTTCTTTTTTGCTTAAGTATCTAAATTATTGTTTTGGTATTTTTAGTTCTTGACCAGGATGTATAAGGTCACTGCTTAGATTATTGATTCTTTTTATATCTGTTATCGTTACATTATATTTTCTACTTATTACCCAGAGTGATTCTCCTCTTTGAACTGTGTGTATTGTATATGAGCCATCGTCTCTATCGGAATTGCCTGGTTTACCTGGATTATTGCCTGTAGAGTTTCCAGGATTTCCGCTAAAGGAATTTCTGATAATTATTGGAGTGCCATCTGGTACTTTGTCGTATAGTTCTTCAACATCATTATTATACATTCTTACACAACCGAGAGAAACTGCTTGACCGATTGACTGTGGTTGATTTGTTCCATGGATTCCGTGTTGTCGATAAGTGAATCTCAGCCAGCGTGTTCCTAGTACACCACCAGGATTTTTAACTCTATCAATAATGTGATAGTCTCCTGTTGGGGTTGGGGTTGAGGGTTTGCCAATAGCTACCGGATAAGTATTGATAATTCTTCCGTCTTGCTTTAAAAACAAACGACGACTTTGTAATTCTATTTGAATTTTGTATGACACTATTTAACCTCCTTTAAAATGTTTGAGTAATTTACTGTGATTACTACTATTTTATTCACAGAAGGAGGTTTTTGTGTATATCAGAATATTATTCTTCTTTTAAAAATATATGAATCTTGTATCCCAAATACAAAGGTGGTATAATGTGTAACATAAAGAAAAAGTACATACTTGGATAATTATAAATATTTTTGAGATAAGGAAGGAGTTATACCATTGCATAAAATAACAGTTCCTGCTCCTGCTAAAATAAATCTTGCCCTTGATATTCTGGCAAAGCGGGATGATGGCTTTCATGAAGTGGAGATGATAATGCAATCAGTTTCACTACATGATGTAGTTGAAATAGAGAAAAATAGTAGAGGAATATATTTAGAAGTAGATAATTCAGATTTGCCTAGTGATGAGAATAATATAGCCTATAGAGCTGCAGAACTTATTTTAGAGGCGGCCGGAATTAGTGCAGGTATTAAAATTAACATTAAAAAAAATATACCTATAGCAGCTGGGCTTGCTGGCGGAAGTTCTGATGCTGCAGCTGTATTAACAGGTATTAATATACTATATGATTTAAATCTTTCAAAAAATGATTTATTTTCATTAGCATCAAAACTTGGTTCAGATGTAGCTTTTTGTATTGATGGAGGAACAGCTTTGGCTTATGGTCGGGGCGAGTTGATAAAACAATTACCTGACCTAGAAGATGCGTTTATAATAATTGTTAACCCTGGAATAAAAGTAAGTACAGCCTGGGCTTATAAAGAATATGATAGTTTGCATAATACAGAAAGGGTTGATACTGATAAACTAATTAAATTACTAGTGGAAAAGAAAGATATTACTTGGAGGGAAGGTTGGAAGAACGTAATGGAAAAAGCAGTTCTGCCTGTATATCAAGAAATTTCTGATATTAAAGATATTTTGCTTGATATGGGGGCTATCTTTTCTATGATGTCAGGAAGTGGTTCTTCTGTATTTGCGATAGTAAGAGAAAAGGAGATTGCTGAGTATATTTACAGTATGTGGCCTCGAAAAAGTGATTTTATTGTTATAAGTAAAACTGTAAGAAAAGGTTTTCTTGAATTATGGAAGAATAATTTTTGTTAAAAGATTTTTCTGTAGCGATAGGGGGAAAACAAGAAATGAAGATTGATGTAGTCGTATTGGCTGGAGCAAAAACTTCTGGAGATTTTAAAAAACATACTAATGCAAAGCTTGAAGCTCTTATTAAAATAGCTAAAATACCAATGATAGATTATGTTCTACGAGGAGCAAATAGCGCTTCAAGAACTGGTAAATTAGTAGTTGTTGGTTCTGAAAAGTGGATAAAACCAGCTATTAATACTAAAGTTGATGTTTTCATTGAAAGTACAGATTCTATGCAGGAAAATGTGATTAATGGCTTAAATTATTGTAATGAAAGTGATTATGTCCTCTTGATGACATCTGATATACCATTAGTCACAGCTGAAATTATAGATGGATTTATACTAGATTGTTTAGAAGATAAAAATTGTGATTTGTATTATCCGCTAATATCTAAAGAACTTAATGAACAAAAGTTTCCTAATACCGAGAGAACATATATCCCATTGGCAGAAGGAGTATTTACTGGTGGAAATATGATGTTAATATGCCCTGAAGTTATTAAGAACACATATCATCTGCTTGAAAAAATACTTAAGTATCGTAAAAAGCCATG
The DNA here is from genome assembly GCA_037623315.1 of Halanaerobiaceae bacterium ANBcell28. Taxonomy (GTDB): domain Bacteria; phylum Bacillota; class Halanaerobiia; order Halanaerobiales; family DTU029; genus JBBJJH01. The sequence goes on along the minus strand of JBBJJH010000008.1, from coordinate 17,232 downwards.
GAAATTAAGTAAACTTTTAGGACTAAGTTTTATATTTCGATTTTTATTAGGTCATCTATCTATTTCTGATGTTGAAAAAAAAGTTGAAAAATTAGCCAAACTTAAAGTCAATTTTATGATAAGTAATCACCCTGAAGTTGGTTTTGACGTTGATAAATTAAGCGATTTAGAAGCTATGCAAGAAATATTTTTACAAGATACTAAAAGAACCTCTTAGTAGCACATTTCGATTTTATTAAACTTCAGTAGATTTTTTTTTGTTTTTACATTTTTGAAAACAGATTATTATATATGCAAAAAAAAGATCCTGTTTCAAGGCAGGATCTTTTTTCTTATCTCTTCTCGATGTTGGTTTATAGAATTGAAGTCCATTGCTTCTATATAATATTTTTCTAATTCGTCGTGTAGAGATTTGGCATTTCGTAGGAAGTAATAGACGCGTTTCATCATATCTTCGTATAATTTTTCTGCATCTAATATTTCCCCGTTATGCTCTTTTATATATTCAAGATTACAAGTTTCTAGTAAATTTATGCTATGGTCTCCTTTGTGATTAGCTTCGAAGTAATGAGGCGCTGTTCCTACAATTAGTGCTGTATCTAATTCTGGTATTATGGCAGCATCAAGTTCTTCTGGTTCCAGGGGGCAGTGTAAATATAGAATATAATAATCATATTTTTCTAGTTCTCTACAGAATTCTTTTATAAGTTCTGATTTACCTGTGCCAGGATTACCTTTAATAATGATTCTATTCTTAATATCCTCACATAAGTTTTCTAAATGATTAACAGAGCCTGCAGGTGTAATCGCACTTGCAAAAAGATGTCTTTCTTTTCCTGAGCTTATATCTTTCTTAATAATATATTCTTTTTTTAAATTATTTGTAATTAATTTATATTTGCTTATGTTTCTGCTTCTTTGGTAGTAAGTTTTCCAGTGCATATATATTTTATAGGCGGCTTCCAAATACGAATATGCTTGTGTAAACTTATGACTAATTTCTTTGCTTAAATTGATAATATTTGTTTTGTTTTCTTCTAGAACTGTGTCATTGCGGTAGTCTCCAAGATTTATTATTTTTTCCTTAACACCAGGATAGAGTGGATCAATAGTATGAGGTGCAGTTCCATCGAGAAGAGCTGTTTTTAATTCAGGAATTACAAGACCATCTAGAGAAGTATTATCAGATGAGCACCAGTGAAATTCAAGATCATAACCTAAGTCTTGAATTTCTTGACCTATTTTTTTCATGAAAGTTGATTTTCCTGTACCAGGACCACCTTTGATGATATATACTTTCTCTGCTTCAAAGGCTAAATATTTATAATACGAGTAAAATCCTTGGGGTGTATTGCCACCCGGGAAAAAATTTTTTATCTTTGGCATATATAAGACCCCTTTCGTAAAATATAAAAATATCTTTTATTTTCTTCGTTATTTTAAATATATGTTTTTATTAAAGATATAATTACCATTAATTATTTATAATGTTTTCAATGCTTGATTTATGCTTCATTTATAAAAGCTAACACACACTTGACATAGACGTTACTATAGCTTATAATTTAGATTATAAAAATAAAGTGAGGTGAATTGGAGTATGACTATTGATAAAGATATACCAATGCGTGTTGTTAAAGAAAAAACTGGATTAACGTCACGTCAAATTCGTTACTATGATCAAATGAATTTGATTTTTCCTTTTAGGACTAAGGGAAATCAGAGACTTTTTTCAGAAAATGATATTAAACGGTTAAGTAAAATTAAATCTTTGCTGGAAGAGGGTTATTCAATAGAGGCTATAAAAAATAAGCTTAAATCTCCACAACCTCTAAAAGGTAAGAAAATTAAAATGCAGTCAGATATATTGCAGAATAGACCTAATAAAGGTGATTTAGTATCCCGTTTTCCAGAAATAAACAATTATAAAATCAAAAATAATTGAAAAACTATAGTGAGGTGGAATTTTTGTCAAAAAAAACTGATATTCTTAATAAAGCAAGGGAATTGGATGTAAAGTTTATTAGACTCCAATTTGTTGATATTTTAGGTACCATTAAAAATGTAGCAATTACTGTAGAACAGTTAGCTACAGCTTTGGATGGGGAAATTATGTTTGATGGGTCTTCAATTGAGGGGTTTACACGGATTCATGAATCGGATATGTATTTAAAACCAGACTTGGATACTTTTGTGACCTTTCCCTGGAAACCCAAAGAGGGCGCAGTTGCTAGACTAATGTGCGATATATATACCCCTGATGACAAACCCTTTATTGGATGCCCAAGAAGTACATTAAAAAAAGTAATCGCAGAGGCTAAAGAAATGGGCTATGAAATGTTTGCAGGGCCTGAACCAGAGTTTTTTTTGTTTGAGAGAGATGAGAAGGGTAAACCAACAACTATTACCAATGATCGTGGTGGTTATTTTGATTTATCGCCTATTGATTTAGGTGAAAATGCACGTCGGGATATAGTTCTGGCATTGGAAAAGATGGGCTTTGATGTAGAAGCTTCTCATCATGAAGTAGCTCCAGGACAACATGAAATTGATTTTAAATATAGCGACGCCTTAAGAACTGCTGATAATATTGCCACATTTAAATTTGTAACTAAGGCAATAGCTTTAGAACATAATTTACATGCAACTTTTATGCCTAAACCAATTTATGGTGAATGTGGCTCGGGAATGCATGTAAATCAATCCTTATTTAAAGATGGAGAGAACATCTTTTGTCATGAAAGTGATGAATTAGGTTTGAGCCAAATTGCATATCATTATATAGGAGGTTTATTAAAACATGCTCCAGCCTTGACTGCGATAACAAATCCAGTTATAAATTCATATAAAAGATTGGTGCCTGGTTATGAGGCTCCAGTTTATATTTCATGGTCAGCAAAAAATCGTAGTGCTTTAGTAAGGGTTCCTTCTGCTCGTGGTACGGCTACGAGGGTTGAGATGAGAAACCCTGATCCGGCTGCTAATCCGTATTTGGTTATGGCGGTGATGTTGAAGGCTGGGTTGGATGGAATAAAAAATAAAATAGATCCAGGTGAACAAGTTAAGGAAAATATCTTTGATATGACAGATGAAGAAAGATTAAGTGTTGGTATAGATTCTTTACCAGCTGATATTATGGAAGCTGTTAATTATTTAAGCCAAGATGAGCTAATTAAAGAAACTTTAGGTGAGCATATCTATGAACATTTTGTTGAAGCAAAATTAATAGAATGGGATATTTATCGAACACAAGTGCATACTTGGGAATTAGAACAGTATTTGAATTTATAAAAAATACTGCTTCCAAAAAAAAATAGCATACCCTGAAGTACAATCTCTTTTTTTAAAATTTGAGAGTGCTTCAGGGTAATTTAATTTTATTTAACTCATAAAAATTACAGTATTTGTAAAGAGAAGCAGAAAAGTTTTGAGCGGGAAAAAAAAGATGAATTGTGGCGCTTGGTGGAATAATTTCCTTTATTTTCTTGACTTTTGCTTTTGTCCAGTGTATAATTTAATTATTACAAATCAATAAGGTGGTGCATTATTATGAATATTACTGAAGTAAGGATTTTTTTAACCTCACAAACTGGGCCGACAAAAGCTTTTGCTAGCATAACATTTGAAGACTCTTTTGTTATTAAGGATCTTAGAATAGTTGAAGGGAAAAATGGTTTATTTATCTCTATGCCATCAAGAAAAGATAAGAATGGGGAATTTAGAGATATATGCCACCCTATTAATACTGAAACGAGAAATAAGATTAGTGAAATTATACTCGGTAAGTATAATGAAGAAATTGCGTAATACATATTGGAGAGGGCGGAGACTGTTAGCAGTCTCCGCCTTCTTTTATTTTTTTCACCTTCTTGACAAATGAGTCATTCTCTGTTATAATTCTATCGGTTAAAGGTTAAATTAAGGAGTTTTTAGATGAAACCATATGTTATGGCAGAAGATTTATATCAACATAAATTAGCAGTTATACTTGGTAGAGGGAAAAGACTAAGAAGTATATTAAAAAGTTACCCTACGGAAAAAAAGTTTAAGGCTGCTTCAATAGAAGAGATAGCAACTGTAATTAATATTAGAAATCCTAATTCTAGTATTCTGAAAAAGCTAGAAAAACTTGATGTTGCTTATGATAAATTAGTAACTTTTCTAGATGACCCTGGTTGGAGTAAAAAACCAAGGGCTAGGAAAATTATGGGCATCGATACTGAATATCTAAAAAGTGATTTAGATTGTATTCAGTACATATTGATGGAAGACTTAGAATATGTTTCTTCGGGTATAATATTCACAAATGAAAAGATTGCTCGTTCAGTTAGTATATCTGAAGGTATTAATAATTTGCGTTCTATTATTAATGACTTTAATCCAGATATCATAGTTGGGCATAATTTTAATTCTGATATTTCTATACTTGAATCTGCTTATGGTGACGAGTTGCCTGAATTATATTTTTATGATGACACTATGGAGTTATTGTCTAATAGCAATTTAGCAAATATTATAGGCAGCTCTAGTTTGAATAAAACAGTACAAGAAATCTTTGATGTTGAAGTAATAGGTTTGTTTAATGCATATAATAATTTGGATTTATTGGTTGAATATGGGATTAAAGATGCCTTATATCCAATATGCTTGAGGTATTATATCTTGAATGGTTACTTACCTGATTTAGAATTTTCTTTGAAAGTAGGTAAAATTATAAAAGAGGAGAACCGTAGTTTCTTAAGTGATGATTATTATAACATTAAACTTCAGGAACAAAGGAGGTAGTTATGGAAAAAGTACTTTCGCTTATTCTGGCTGCTGGTAAAGGGACACGTATGAAATCTGATTTAATAAAAGTTCTACATAATGTTGGAGGGAAAAGCATGATACAACATGTTGTAGATAATGTTATGGATTTTAGTTCCCGAATAGCAGTTGTTATTGGTTATCAAGGTGAAAAAGTTAAGAAGAGTATTGATAGTGATAAAGAGGTTTCTTTTTATTATCAAGAAGAACAATTGGGTACTGGTCATGCGGTATTACAGGCAAAGAAAGAATTGGAAGAGTTTGATGGTACAGTTCTAGTTTTGTTTGGAGACACGCCATTACTAAGAGAAGAAAGTTTAAAACGACTCTTTAAAAAACATCAAGAGGAAAAAGCTGCGTGCACTGTTATGACAGCTATAGTAGAAAACCCTGGTTCTTATGGTCGTATAATCAGAGATGATGATAATAATCTTACCGCTATTGTTGAAGAAAAGGATGCAAGTCCTGCAGAGAAAAGAATTAGAGAAATTAACACAGGAGTTTGTGTTTTTAAGAGCAATTTGTTATTGGAAGCATTAGATAATATTGACAATGATAATGCTCAGGGAGAATATTATTTAACTGACGCTATTGCTTATTTAAGTCAAAGAAATAGTAAGGTACTACCTTTAATTATAGAAGATAATAGAGAAATTATAGGAATAAATGATCGTGTTAATTTGGCAAAAGCTGAAAAAGTTATTAGAGAAAGAACAAATATATATCATATGAATAATGGTGTAACAATAATAGATCCTGATAATACTTATATTGATAGCCTGGTAGAAATCGGTCAGGATACTGTGATATATCCTTATACTTATATAGAAGGCAATAGTAAAATTGCATCAAATACTATAATTGCTAGTCATTGCAGAATAGTTAATTCCCAAATTGGAAATAATGCAAATATAAATGATCATTGTATTATTACAGATAGTTCGTTGAAAAACAGGGTTAATATAGGGCCCTTTGCATACATTAGACCTGGTTGTATGGTTGAAGATGATGCAAAAGTTGGCGACTTTGTGGAATTGAAGAAAGCCTCTATTGGGGTAGGAACTAAGGTGCCCCATCTAAGTTATGTAGGGGATGCTAATATTGGTACTGGAACTAATATAGGAGCAGGTACGATTACTGCAAATTATGATGGTGAAAACAAGCATAAAACTAGTATAGGTAATGATGTTTTTATTGGTAGCAACACTACTTTAATTGCACCAGTGAATGTAGGAAATAGAGGAAGAACAGGTGCTGGTTCAGTGGTTACAAAAGATATAGATGAGGAAACTACTGTATTAGGTGTTCCAGCCCGCAAATATGAAAAGAATAAAAATTAATGTAATGTTAACTATAAATATAGTTAATTATTAATTTTGAGCTTGTATTTATCATGTTTTATAGATGATAAAACTCATTTTACAGGACTTGCTGATTCATGAAATGAGTGGTATAATATGTTTCAGAACATAGAAAAGTTAATTAAATGCATTTTAAAGGAGAGGGTTTTTTATGGAAAGATATAGTCTTAAGGCAGAAGCAAGGGAAGGAACTGGTAAGGGGGTAGCCCGCAAACTAAGAGAAAAAGGTTTAGTACCAGGCGTTATTTATGGAAAAAAACGAGAAGCTCAATCTTTAATTTTAGATCCTTCTGATTTAAAAAATAAAATGGGAGGTAACGCTATTTTCGATTTAGCGATTACCGGTGGAGATGGAGACAGCACAGAAACTGCTATGATTAAAGAAGTTCAAAAAGATGTAATTTCAGGTCAACTTAAGCACATAGATTTTCAACATATTTCTATGGATGAAAAGATTACTGTTTCTGTTCTTGTAAATTTAATTGGAGATGCTCCTGGTGTTGATGAAGGTGGAGTTCTACAACAATTATTAAGAGAAATCGATATAGAATGTTTACCTCTTGATATTCCGGAAGAAATAGAAGTAGATATCAGCAATTTAGATATTGGTAATTCTATTAGTGTTAGTGAAGTTGAGGTTGGAGATGAGATTGACATTGTAACTCCGGCTGATGAAGTAATTGTAACTCTAGCTTTCCCTGCTGAAGAAGAAGAAGAGGAAGAACTTGAAGATGAGTTCATGGAACCAGAAGTTATTGGCGAAGAAACTGCTGATGATGAAGAAGAAACTGAAGAAGAATAAAAAGACTAAGTTAAGCGTAATCCAGCCAACGGGTTACGCTTTGTATTAATCGGGAGGAATATAAAGATGTATTTAATTGTCGGCCTGGGGAATCCCGGCAGAAAGTATTCGCAAACCAGGCATAATGTTGGTTTTATGGCAATAAGCAAATTATCGGAAGCTTATAAGATAAAATCGACTAGTAATAAATTTAAGGCTGTAATTGCACAAGGGAGATTAAACGGTGAAAAAGTTATTTTAGCTGAACCCCTCACTTATATGAATAATAGTGGTGAAGCGGTTAAGTTAATAGTAGATTATTATAATATTCCTATAAGTAATGTAATAATAATTTATGATGATATGGATCTACCACTTGGTAAAATACGTTTGAAAACAAAGGGTAGTGATGGTGGTCATAAGGGTTTACGCTCTATAATTTCTTGCTTAAATAGTAGAGATGTGCCTAGAATCCGTATTGGTATCGATAGTCCGCCGGCAAACTTTGCAGTTCCAGATTATGTTCTTAGTCGCTTTAATAAAGAAGAACAAGAAATAATTGATGATAGCCTGGTTGAGTTGATTAACCTTGTTAGAGAAATAATAAATAATGGATATCAAAAAGCTATGAATAAGTTTAATTAGTAACTTAAAAGGTCCGTGCTTTTAGTAGGGACCATTTTGACATTTGATTTAAAATTTTGAATATAATTGTAGTAGTTGTGTTTTAGTTTTTAATTTGTTTAATATAGGAGAAAATGATTATGGATTTTAATAAACTTTTATTGAATAATAATATAAGTAAAAAAGTAATGGATTTAATCAAAGAAGGTGAGAACGCAGTTATTGAAGGATTAGATAACTCGCGTTTGATGTATTTTATAGGTAATTTATATCAAGGAATCGATAATCATGTTTTCTTAATTGCCTATGATTATAGTCATCTCTTATCTTATTATGAAGATTTAATAAGATTAGTAGATAAAGATAAGATTGTAATATATCCAGATATGGAGATATTGCCTCATGAACAAATAGTTGTTGATATGCAAGAACTTGGTGCAAGAATGAAAATTCTTGAAGAATTGATATTTCAAACTGATAAGAAAAAAATTATATTGATAACTGTTGAGACTTTAATGCGGAAGATGATGCCGGTTGATAGTTTTATGGATTTTTGTTTACAATTAGAACTCGGGGAAGAAATTGATCTGAGCGAACTTTCTTCTCGTTTGAGTTTTTTAGGTTATGAGCGAGTAAATATGGTTGAAAATCAAGGAGAATATAGTATTAGAGGTGGAATTCTTGATTTGTACACTATTTCATCTAATAAGCCATTTAGAATAGAGTTTTTTGGTGATGAGCTTGATTCAATTAGGGCTTTTGACATAAATACACAGAGATCTGAATTAAATAAAGAGCAAATAACGATCTCTCCTGCGAGAGAGATTATTATACCTATAGAGAAAAGAGATGAAGTTTTAAAGAAAATAAAAGAAGATTATTACCGGGCTGTTGATAATTTAATAAAGCTTGATAGTAGAGATGAAGCTGAATATCTTAGGGAAAAGATGAAAGATTCTTTAACAAGATTAGAAGAGTTTCATTATTTTCCTGCTTATGAACAATTTTTACCCTATTTTTATGATACTTTAGATAGTTTTTTTGATTATATCCCTAAAGATAGTATCCTGTTTTTTAGTCAAACTGAAAGAGTCTGGGAAAGAGTAAAAAAATATAAGAAAGAGATGTCCGAAAACACAGCTACATTACTTGAACAAGGTAGTGTTTTACCTAGTTATATTTCAAATTTTCTGACAGATGCAGAGTTTAAGCTTGCTAGTGATAATTTTACTTCTCTCTATTTTTTTTCTAGAACTATTCAAAAAAAACCACAGTTAGTAAGTAGTAATATTGAGTTAGAGTTAAAGACTCGCGGCGTTGAGCCTTTTCATGGCAAAGTGGAACTCTTAGCAGAAAGTTTAAAAAGTATAATTAATCAAAAATATAGAGTTGTTATTACTTTGAATTCTAGTAGTAAAGCCAAAAGAATAACAAAGTTTTTAAAAGAAAAGGAATTACCTGCTTTATTCAAGGATGGGAGTTTTAGGCAAGGAGAAATTATCGTTAAGGCTGGAAGTTTAGCTGAAGGTTTTGTATTTGAAGAGGAGAAAATCTGTGTTTTTACAGAAAAAGAGGTATTTGGTAAAAGGCAAAAACAGAAGATGCAAATTAAGGATGTAGAAGAAGGAGTTAAAATTTCCTCAATTAATGAGTTAACAGTTGGGGATTATGTTGTTCATGAAAACCATGGTATTGGAAAATATCTTGGTGTTAAAACAATGGAGATAAGAAATCAACATCTTGATTATTTGCTTATTAAATATGCTGATGGCGATAAATTATATGTTCCGACAGAACAATTTAATCTTGTGCAAAAGTATATTGGAGCAGATCATGCAGCTCCAAAATTATACAAATTAGGCGGAAGTAAATGGAAAAATGTTAAACAAAAAGTTCAAAATTCAGTAAAAGAAATGGCTATTGGTTTACTAGAATTATATGCAGAGCGGGAGACTGTTGAAGGATATGCTTTTTCTGAAGATACTGTTTGGCAAGATGAGTTTGAGGAAGCTTTTCCTTATGAAGAGACCACCGATCAATTGAGGTCTATTAAAGAGGTTAAAAAGGATATGGAAGATAACTCTCCTATGGATAGACTATTATGTGGTGATGTTGGTTACGGGAAAACTGAGGTGGCTATTAGAGCTGCCTTTAAAGCAGTGATGGAAGGGAAACAAGTCGCTATTTTAGTTCCGACTACCATCCTTGCTCAGCAGCATTATAATACTTTCTCTGAAAGATTAAACAATTATCCTATAAATATAGAAATGATTAGTAGATTTAGAACAGCTAAAGAACAAAAAGATGTATTGAAATATTTGGCTGTGGGAAAAGTTGATATTATAATTGGAACTCATCGTTTGCTTTCGAAAGATATTGTTTTTAAAGATCTAGGCTTGTTGGTTGTTGATGAAGAACAGAGATTTGGTGTTACTCATAAAGAAAAATTGAAGGATTTTAAAAAGAATGTAGATGTTCTGACATTAACTGCAACGCCGATTCCTCGTACTTTGCATATGGCATTGGTTGGTGTAAGAGATATGAGTGTTATTGAAACACCTCCTGAAAATCGTTATCCTATTAGAACTTATATAAGAGAATATAATGCAGAACTAGTAAGAGATGCTATTCGAAAAGAAATAAGTAGAGAAGGCCAGGTTTATTTTGTTCACAATAGAGTTGAAGACATTGAAGATAAAGCGGGTAAAATTAGAAACTTGGTGCCAGGCTGTCGTGTAGCTGTAGCTCATGGGCAAATGAAAGAACAACGATTAGAAAAAATAATGTTGGATTTTTATCATCAAAAGTATGATGTATTAGTGTGTACAACTATTATAGAAACTGGCTTAGATTTACCATCAGTAAATACAATAATAATTAATAAAGCTGACCATATGGGCTTGGCTCAATTATATCAATTGCGTGGTAGGGTAGGACGTTCAAATAAAATTGCTTATGCTTATTTATTATATGAAAGAGATAGAATTCTTCCTGAGATTGCTGAAAAAAGACTTAAGGCTATTAAAGAATTTACTAACTTGGGTTCTGGTTTTAAAATAGCTATGAGAGATCTAGAAATAAGAGGGGCTGGTAATTTATTAGGACCAGAACAACATGGTCATATTGCTTCGGTAGGTTTTTCATTATATTGTAAACTATTAGAAAATGCGGTAGAAGAATTAAAGGGGCAAAAGAAAGAGGAAGAAAAAGAGCTAGAAATTAAACTAGATATAGATGCATATCTCCCTGATAAGTATATAAGTGATTCTCAACAAAAGATAAGTATATATAAAAAGATAATGAATATAAAAGATGATAGTGATTATACTGAAATTTTAGATGAGATAATAGATAGATTTGGAGAACCTCCAGAAGAGGTTGTAAATCTTTTAAAAATTAGTATTCTAAGAATTAAAGTAAGAAGTCTTGGTATTAGTAAAGTTGAACAAAAAGGAGCAATGATTTATTGTTATTATACTGATAGTAATAAATTCGATGGTGAAAATATTTTTAAGTTAATTGATAAGTATCCTAAAAGGATTAAAATTAAAACAGGAGAACAAGTAATTCTAGGTTTTAAGCTTAGAGATATTAGTAGATTCGAGAAGATTATAGATGATTATATTAAAATTAAGTTAGTCAACAAATAAATGTCTATCTAAATATGAAATGCTATTCTCTGCATCTAGTGGTATAAATTTGTCTTTCTTGGGAAAGCTATCAATATCACCCTTTCTTTGAATTATTAATCATTTTTAATGTCAAAGAGAGGACATTACTCCAAGGGAGGTGAATGCTGGATTTTCAGCAATGAATGAAAGCTACAGGTATTGTTAGACGTATTGATGATCTTGGTAGGGTTGTAATTCCAAAAGAAATTCGAAGAACAATGAGGATACGTGAAGGTGAACCTCTAGAAATTTTTGTGGATAGAGAGGGAGAAGTTATCCTTAAGAAATATTCACCTATAGGAGAGTTAAGCCAGTTCGCCCAAGAATATGCTGAGGCGTTAGCTGAAGAAACAGATCATGGTGTTTTTGTTTTGGATAGAGATGTAGTGATCGCTGTTTCTGGTGTTCAGCGTAAGAATTTTATGGATAAGCAAATTAGTCCTGAAGCTGAGAAAGTAATGGAAGAGAGAAAGTCGAGAATTATAAATGATCAGGGTGTTGGTGCATTTTGTCAAGGTGTAGGAGAGGTAGAGGAATATGATTTTTCTTCTGCGGCCTTAGCTCCGATTATTGTTGAGGGAGACCCTATTGGTGTTGTTGTGATGAGTAATACGGAAGAAGGAAGAGAAATTGGCGAATTAGAGATGAAGTTAGTGTCTACTGCAGCCTCATTTTTGGCTAAGCAAATGGAGCAATAATACTTAATTTTCCCCCTTCTAGTGAAAGAAGGGGGTCTTAATCCGTGATAGCACTAACTGATATTAGGATTCTTAAATGAAAAATATTTCTCTTGCTTAACTTGTTAGTATAATTTATTGAAAGCTTATACACTTTAATATTAAGTCTTGATAATAAAGTCAATTAAGGATAATATAGATTTGGGGAAGGAAGTCTAAATCATGGGAGAAGAAAAAGGCAAGAGTTTTATTAAGGGAGCGGCAATTTTAACAGCTGCTGGGTTAATAGCTAAATTAATTGGTTTTGTCTATAGGGCGATATTACCGAGGCTGATAGGAGATGTAGGTTATGGCCTTTATCAATTAGCTTATCCGATATATACTACTCTCTTAGTTGTATCACGTTCTGGTATTCCAGTTGCCTTAGCTAAGTTAATAGCAGCTAAAATGGCTCTTGGACAGAGTCGAAATGCTTTTAAAATATTTCAAGTTAGTAGGAAATTAAGTATAATTGTAGGCTTGTTTTTTTCAATTTTAATGGCTTTGCTTGCGAGACCTCTTATAAATATTCTTGAATGGGATACAAGAGCTTATTATCCTGTACTAGCCATTTCGCCTGCCATATTTTTTGTATCTATTATGGCTACATATCGTGGTTTTTTTCAGGGTCTACAAGATATGGTTCCCACAGCATTATCTCAAGTTTTAGAACAGTTCGTAAAAATGTTGACTATGTTAATATTGGTTTATTTTTTATTAGAACGCGGTTTGTCAATAGCCGTTGCTGGTGCCACTTTCGGGGTTGTTACAGGAGCGATAGCCGGTCTTTTTCTTTTGCTAATTATATATTATAGACAGAGAAAAGATATTTGGAAAAGTGTTAGTATAGGTTCTATAGTTGACTATGATTCAAAACAAATATTAAAAGATATAGCTGCTTTGGGTATCCCTATTACTTTAGCTGCACTGGTACAACCTTTGATGCAATTGGTTGATGCTACTATAATACCTCGACGCTTGGCTATTGCTGGATTTTCTACTGGTACAAGTACTGCTTTATACGGATATTTGGGGATGGCTATGACTCTTGTGAACTTTCCTTCGATAATAACTATATCATTAGCTGTTAGTCTTGTTCCTTCTATTTCTGAAGCTTTTGCCCTCAAAAAGAAAGAATTGGTTCAAAGGAGAACACAAACGGGTTTGCGTTTAGGGATACTAGTAAGTCTTCCTGCTGCTGTTGGATTATTTATTATGGCGGAACCTCTTACAGAAATTATATTTGCTTACCCGGAAGCAGCTGTTGCGTTGGAAATAGTTGCCTGGAGTGTTGTGTTTATTGCACTACAGCAGATTAGCTCTGCTATATTGCAAGGCGTTGGTAAAACTTCATTACCTGCAAAAAATCTATTGATTGCTGCGGTATGTAATGGTATAATTAATTATGTTTTGACTGCTCAACCTCAATTTGGAATCCGTGGAGCAGCACTCGGTACTACTTTTGGGTTTGCTGTGGCTGCTATATTGAACTTGTATCATTTAAAAAAACATACAAATTTTAAGTTTAATTTAAAGAGATTTGTTTTAAAACCTGTTTTGGCGGTATTGGTGATGGCTATAATAGTAAGACATGGTTTTGTGTTTCTAGAAAATTATCTGAGTACCTTAACAAGATATAGTTATAGTATCTCTACACTAGTAATTGTTTTTTTTGCAGCACTTATATACTTATTGCTTTTATTATTGTTAAATGAGATGTCTTATAATGATTTGTCTATGATACCAGTGATTGGAGAAAAACTTGCTACTAAACTAAAAAAATTAGGATTAGTGAGGGAGTAATTAAATGGATATGAATCGACTTCATGATGAGTTGGATCGCTTGGTAAAGATAATGGAGACTTTAAGAGGACCGGAAGGTTGTCCCTGGGATAAAAAGCAAGATTATCATTCTTTGCAAGCATATATAATAGAAGAGGCATATGAATTAGTGGAAGCAATTCAATTGGAGGATATGGATTTATTAAGAGATGAACTAGGAGATCTTTTCTTGCAAGTAGTTTTTCAAGCTCAAATTGCCAGGGAAGAAGGAGAGTTTAACCTAGCTGATGTTGTCAACACGATAAGTGAAAAATTAATTCGGCGACACCCACACGTCTTTGCTTCAGAAAAGGTGGATTCTGTAGAAGAGGTAAGGGTTGTTTGGGAAGAAATAAAAAAACAGGAAAAAAGCAATCGTAAAGGCAAAGTAGTTTCAACTATAATGGAGGATGTCTCCAGAAATCAAGCTGCTTTAAGTCAAGCATACCATGTACAAAAAAAAGCTGCAGATCTAGGTTTTGATTGGGATGATATTAAAGATGTGATTAATAAAGTAAAAGAAGAACTTAATGAGTTAGAAGAATCAATTGTTGAAGGTAATGATAAAGAAATGCAAGAAGAAATGGGAGACTTAATCTTTTCTGCAGTAAATTTAGCTAGATTTCTTAAAGTTAATCCTGAAATTGCTTTACTAAATACGATATTAAAATTTAAGAGTAGATTTGCTTATATTGAGACTTCTTTGTTAAAAGAGGGTAAAAGCTTTGAGGAAATGACACTGCAAGAACTTGATGATTATTGGGAAGAGGCGAAAAAGTTAGAATTAAGGGGAGGCGTTTGAAAGTGAAAAAGGGAATTTATATTTTTATAATTATTATATTTATGTTTTTTGCAATTTCAGCAGGAGCTCAGGATCTTGATTTAGATGTAAAATCAGCTATTTTGATTGACGCTGATACAGGGCAGGTCTTATATGAAATAAATGCAGATTTGAGGTTGCCTCCTGCCAGCATGACTAAGATAATGCAAATGCTAATAGTTATGGAACAGGTTGAAGCAGGGGAGATAAGCCTTGGTGATGAGCTTACAGTAAGCAGATATGCTGCTTCGATGGGTGGTTCTCAGATATTTCTTAATGCAGGTACCAGGCTTACTGTGGAGGAGTTGCTAAAAGCAGTTACTATAGCTTCGGCTAATGATGCTAGCGTCGTATTGGGAGAAGGACTGGCAGGAACCTATGGTAATTTTATTGATTGGATGAATAGAAGAGCTCGGGAATTAGGTATGGAGAATACAAACTTTGTAAATAGTACAGGACTTCCAGATGAATTTGGTGAGCATTATTCGAGTGCTCGGGATATAGCTATAATGTCACAAGAAATGGTTAAGTATCCATTAATTCTAGAGTGGGGCTCTATATGGATAGATTATATTGATTTATCTTATCGAGAAGCAATGTTGGTAAACACAAATAGGTTAATAAATAGATATCCTGGAATGGATGGTTTAAAAACTGGTTATACAACAGAGGCGGGATATTGTCTTGCTTCTACAGCTCAGAGAAATAATACACGTTTAATATCGGTTATATTTGGTGCTGAAAGCGAAGATGATCGCGGGGAAATTAGTACTCGTTTATTAGATTATGGTTTTAATGCTTTTAATAAAGAATTAATAGTATCTGAAGGAGATTTAGTACAAAATATTGAGGTTCCTGATGGCAGTAAAACAGTTACAACTGGAGAAGTTGCTGAAGATCTCTTTGTTCATATTCGTAGAGGTAGTAGAGAGGACTATAATAAACGAGTTGTTTTAGAGGATTTAGAAGCTCCAATAGCGAAAGGACAACTTATAGGTGAAATTAGGATGGAGAAAGATTCACAAGTTCTTGCTAGAGTAAATCTTATAGCTACTGAAGATATTGAAAGAGCTGGCTTTTTCACAAGAATATGGAGGTCATTTGTAAATTGGATTGGTGGATTATTGACTAATTTACTTGGATAAAACTATACACATTAAATGATTATTAAAACTCTGCACTGATATGCAGGGTTTTTTGTATAAAACACCTACTTTTAGCTTAAACTATCTATAATATTACTACTATATTAGAGGAGGTAGGTAGAACTAATGTTAAAGAAAAAGATATTTTTATTATTTATTTTATTAGCATTAACTCTTTTCCTAATTGCCTGTGAACAGCCCCGGGTAAGAGGTATTAGAGAAAGAGACGTGTTAGAGGCAGAACCGGAAGTTGTTGTTGTTTTAGCTGATGGAGAAAAGCAGACACTAGGTTTAGAAGAATACGTGGTTGGTGTTGTGGCTGGCGAGATGAAACCTGATTGGCCAGAGGATGCATATGCTGCACAAGCTATTATTGCTCGTACCTTTGCGTTTAGGCAAATGGCTGAAAGTGGGACTAATGAAATTAGTGGTAGTTATCAGTTTGCTCAGGAATATAAACCGGAAAATATCACTGATGTAGTGATCGCTGCCGTTGAAAAAACTAGGGGTGAAGTTGCAGTTTATAATGATGATTACATAAATGCGTGGTTTCATGCCAGTGCTGGTGGACAGACTACTTCCGCTCAAGTAGGACTTGATTACGAAAAGGATGAACCACCTTATATAATAAGTGTTGAATCCCCGGACCAGGAAGCGCCGGAAGATGTTCAAAATTGGCTTGTAGTATTTTCTCTAGATGAAGTTACTGCAGCAATAGCAGCTATGGGTGAAGATGTTGGAACAGTTGAGAATGTAAGTGTTCAAGATTCTGATGAGACAGGAAGAGCAATTGAATTGAATATTGAAGGCACAAATGGTTCGGCAACAGTTAGAGCAGGTAAGTTTAGAAATGAAATAGGATCGAAAGAGCTAAAATCTACTATGATTACAGATATTGACGTAGTTGAAGATGGTTTTCAGTTTTCTGGTTCTGGTTTTGGGCATGGGGTTGGAATGAGTCAATGGGGTGCATATGCCTTTGCCCAGGAAGGTAAATCTCCAGAAGAAATAGTGATGTATTATTTTGATAACATAGAGATAGTTAGGGAATATGATTGATATTACATAAAGCAACTTCAAGTGCTTCCTCTTGAAGTTGTCTTTTAGTTTAATATGTAATTATAATGAAATAAATTTTACTATTATTTATGTATTTGAGTTAAGTTATAAATTTAAACTTATGAGTGACATACTGCTTAAGGTGCACTTTAATAAGATTATAAGATCTATAAATAATTCGAGAAATGTTCTTGACAGTAAGTATGAGAGATGTTAAGATAACTCTTGTCGCTTCAAAAAAAGAAGCTAAGAGCTTTCAAGAAAGACTTTGAAAAGTTCTTGACAGCAAGTATGAGAGATGTTAAGATAACTCTTGTCGCTTCAAAAAATGAAGCAAAGAGCTTTCGAGAAAACATTCAAAAAGTTCTTGACAGTAAGTATGAGAGATGTTAAGATAACTCTTGTCGCTTTAAAAAATGAAGCAAAGA
>JBBJJH010000007.1:93732-167191 GCA_037623315.1 Halanaerobiaceae bacterium ANBcell28 | reverse complement strand
ATAGATTTTTGCTGTTGAAACTTTTGTAAATAAAATTTACTCTTTATAGCTGATATAGTGTTGCTTTTCTTGACAGTTGCTAATAAAAGATATAAAATAATATCAGACGTTTTCCTGATTTTATGAATTATGTAAATATAAATAATATAAAAATTAAAGATGGGGGGTGAATAAAATTAATGGAGGTGTGTTTTATGGATTAATTTCCATCCCTATAGGTATACTTATAGGATATTTCATACGAAAATATATTGCTGAAGCAAAAATACAATCAGCTGAAGAAGAAGCAAAAAAAATTCGTGAAACTGCAGATCGTGAAGCAGAATCTAAAGAACGGGAAATTATACTTGAAGCTAAAGAAGTTGCTCATTCTTTAAAAGAAGAAGCTGATAAAGAATGTCAAAAAAGAAGAAGCGAACTACAGCGATTAGAGAATCGTTTGATGCATAAAGAGGAGTCTCTTGATAGAAGAACAGAAACACTTGAAAGAAAAGAACAAAGTGTAAGAGATAAGGAGAATCATCTCAATAATGTTGAAAATGAGATCACTGCTATTAAAGAAAAGCAAGCTAAAACTCTTGAAAAAATCTCTAATTTTACTGAAAGTGAAGCTAAGAAATATCTCTTTAAAAAGGTTGAAGAAGAATTAGAGCATGAATTCGCTAAGTTAATTAAGGAAAAAGAGGCTTCTGCTAAAGAAAGAGCAGATAAAAAAGCTCGTGAAGTTATTTCCTTAGCTATACAAAGATGTGCTGCAGATCATGTAGCAGAAACTACTATTTCTGTTGTTAATTTACCTAATGATGAAATGAAAGGTAGAATTATTGGTAGAGAGGGAAGAAATATTAGAACTTTAGAAAGCTTAACAGGAATAGATCTAATCATTGATGATACTCCTGAAGCAGTTGTTATTTCCGGTTTTGATCCAATAAGAAGAGAAGTTGCTAGAATTGCATTAGAAAAATTAATTATTGATGGCAGAATTCATCCTGCCCGTATTGAAGAGATGGTTGCTAAGGCAAAAAATGAGCTAGATGCTCATATAAGAGAAGTTGGAGAACAGGCAACTTTTGATACATCAGTACACGGATTACATTCTGAATTAATAAAATTATTAGGAAGATTAAAATTTAGAACAAGTTATGGACAAAACGTTTTACAACATTCACTAGAAGTTTCTTATTTAGCAGGTATTATGGCTGCTGAATTAGGTGCAGATGTAGCTTTAGCTAAACGTGGAGGATTACTTCATGATATAGGTAAATCTATTGATCATGAAGTTGAAGGACCGCATGTAAAGATTGGTGTTGATTTAGCTAAAAAGTATGGTGAGTCTCAGAAGGTTAGACATTGTATTGAAGCACATCATGGTGATATTGAGTTTCAGTCTATAGAAGCAGTATTGGTTTCTGCAGCAGATGCAATATCAGCTGCCAGACCAGGTGCTAGAAGGGAAACGTTAGAATCATATATAAAACGTCTAGAAGAATTAGAAACTATAGCTTATAGTTATAAAGGCGTTGAAAATGCTTATGCTATACAGGCTGGTAGAGAACTAAGAGTTATTGTTGAATCAAATGATATTGATGATGCAAATGCTACTAAAGTGGCTAGAGATTTGTCTAAAAATATTGAAGATAATCTTGATTATCCAGGCCAAATAAAGGTAGTTGTAATAAGAGAAACTAGATCTGTAGAGTATGCTAAATAAAATTGAAAGTTCGGGCTCCCAAATGGGGGCCCTTTTTGAATATAATAGAGTGTTTTTAAAAAAATAAAATATTTTTTGAATTTTTTTACTAATATTGCAGGAATTTTTTTGAATATGACTAATATAATATATATATAAATAGAATTTAACTATACAAGGAGGTATTTTGCTATCATGGAAGTATTAAAGGTATCAGCTAAATCAACCCCTAATAAAGTGGCAGGTGCATTAGCTGGAGTTCTGAGGGAACGAGGTAGTGCGGAGTTGCAAGCTATTGGGGCAGGGGCTTTGAATCAAGGGATTAAAGCAGTAGCAATTGCACGAGGATTTGTTGCTCCTAGTGGAATTGATTTGATTTGTATCCCGGCTTTTACAGATATTGAAATTGATGGCGAGGAAAGAACAGCAATTAAATTAATTGTAGAACCTCGCTAGGTACATCTTCTTACCTGTTTGTCCTTCTTGGGCAAGCAGGTTTTTATTATTAAGGTATTTTTAAAGAGGTGATTAGAATTTTATCAATTGTTACTCATTTAGATACATTGTTAAATTACTTAAAACCTAGTTTTTATAAGTTCGAAAAAGAAAATAAAAATTTTCATGTAGATCTAGTAAAAATGAAAAAAGCAAATGTAAAGATAGCTGTTTTTGCTATATTTGTTAATCCGCAACTTCCAGCTTTTGATATTATTAATAGAACAATTGAATTAATAGATTTATTTTATTCTCATATTGAAAAACATTCTGATATATTATTAATTAAAGATTATCAAGATATAAATAAAGTTTATTCACAGAATAAAATTGGTATTATACTAGCTATTGAAGGTGGAGCTAGTATTTTTAATTTATCTATATTAAGAGTTTTATATAAACTTGGCATAAGGATGTTATCTTTAACCTGGAATTGTAGAAATCAACTTGCGGATGGTGTTAGTGTAATTAAGAATAGCAAAAAAATTTCTTCCTTAGGGAAAGAGGTTCTAGATGAGATGATTAATATGAAAATGATATTAGATATTTCTCATCTTTCAAGATATAATTTCTGGGAAATTTTTAATAATTATAAAATACCACTTTTAGCCTCTCATTCTAATGTTAGCAGTTTATGTAATCATCAACGAAATTTAGATGATAAACAAATTATAGCCATTAAGAAATCTAAAGGATTAATTGCTATAAATTTTTACCCTCCCTTTTTGAATAAAAATAACAAAGTAGATATAAATACAGTAGTTGAACATATAGATTATATAAAAGAAATTATTGGTGTGGAATATATAGCTTTAGGAACAGATTATGATGGTATTGAAAAAACACCGTCTGGTTTAGAAGATATTAGTAAAATTAGTAATTTAGAGTATCTTTTAAGAGAAAAAAATTATAGTAATAATGAAATAAAAAAAATATATCATGATAATGCTCTGAATTTTTTTAAAAACTTTTGGAGGGAATAATAAGCATGATTAATATAATTTGGTTTTTTATAATCATGATTTCATTTGTTATAGCATCAATAAATGGAAACTTGGGTGAAATATCTTCAGTTATATTTGATTCAGTTATTTATAGTGTGGAATTAACAATTAAATTACTTGGTCCTATGGCTCTTTGGTTAGGATTAATGAATATAGCTAAAAAATCTTCTTTAGTAAATAAAATAGCGAGACTGTTAAAACCTATTATAAAAATTATTTTTCCGGAAGTGCCAGATGAACATCCAGCTGCTGGGGCTATTGTTCTCAATTTAACTGCAAATATTATGGGTTTAGGTAATTCAGCTACTCCCCTTGGAATTAATGCTATGCAAGAATTACAGAAATTAAATAAGGATTCTGATAAAGCTAGTCTAGCTATGTGCACATTATTGGCATTAAATACATCAAGCATTACTTTGATTCCTGCTATGATAATTAGTATCAGAGCTGCAAGTGGTTCGAATTATCCTGCTATAATTGTTTTAAGTACAATTTTTGCCACAACGATATCTACCATAACTGCCTTAATTTGTGATAGGTTTTTTAGAGCGTTAAATTAACTATGAAAGTAGAGTGACGTCTATGATAAATTATATCAGCATTATATCCTCTTGGAGTGTTCCTATAATTATAGCTTTATTTCTCTCTTATGCTATTATTAAGAAAGTAGAAGTATATAATGTTTTTACTGAAGGAGCCAGTGAAGGTTTGAAAACCTGTGTTAATATATTTCCATATCTTTTAGCAATGATACTAGCAATAAATCTTTTTCGGGCTTCAGGAGCAATGGAGTTATTAGTTAAATTATTTAATCCAATTATTTCGTGGTTAAATGTTCCAGAAGAGGTAGTTCCCTTATTGTTTTTAAGACCTTTATCTGGAAGTGGTTCCCTTTCTTATACTGCTCAAATTATAAAAGATTATGGACCAGATTCATATATTGGTAAATTAGCATCTACAATTCAAGGTAGTACAGAAACTACGTTTTATATTATTGCTGTATATTTTGGAGCAGTAGGCATAAAAAAATACAGGTATGCTGTAATTGTAGGTATAATAGCTGATGTAGCTGGTTTTTTTGCTGCAGTTTTTATATGTGGCATATTATTTTGAGATTATTTTGTATATTATGCTTTATCAATGTAAATATTAATATTAAAAGTTTTAGATTTATCATTAAAAATCTTACTTGACTTAAAGGAGTGTTTTCTCGTGGATATTATGAAAAAAATGGAAGAAGCATTTATGAATTATGCTGAAAAATATGATGAAAATATAAGAGAATTATTTAGAAAACGTGATTTAGAAATAAGTATGGAAGAACTTGATGAAATATTAGAAGATGCCAAAGAAATCGTAAAACATTAATTTGAAAACCATGACTAATCATGGTTTTTTTTGATTAACAAAAATTGAAAATTAAAGCAATAAATTTAAGCAGGAATAAGCTAAGTTATGTCGAAATAATTATGTATAGCAAAGATGCAAAATTTAAAGGAGTGATAGAACTTGAGTATAACTAGGATTTGGAATTTTTTAACATTAGGAGGGCCGATGTCCATCCCCTTATTAATTGCTTCAATTTTCTGTTTAGCGGTTATTATTGAAAAGATGATATTTTTTCTAAAATATCGTGATAGTAGTTTTAGGTTAATTAAAAAGATTGAATTATTAGTGGAACAAGATGATATTCTTACTGCATTAAATGAGTTGAAAGGCGAAAAAGGGCCAAATGCTAAGCTTTTGGCTACTGCATTATCTCACCATAAAGAAGATCCAACTAGGATTAGAGAAGTTTTACAAGCTGTTGGTGAAGACGAAATCAAAAAAATGGAAAAACATCTTCCTATATTAGATCTTATTTCTATGATTACACCATTATTAGGTTTATTAGGCACAGTTATAGGAATAATAAGTAGTTTTAATATTTTAAGTACTGCAGCAGGAGTTGCAGATCCTTCTCAAATAAGTGGAGGTATTGCTGCTGCTTTAATAAGTACTGCTCTAGGACTTATAATTGCTATTCCTTCAGCCATATTTTATTCATATTTTTCTAATATTGTTTCTACTAAAGCCCATGAAATGAATCTAAGTATGGTAGATATAATGGATGTTGTAGCCCACGGGAGGGAAGATAATGTTCAAGACTACTCTTAAAAAGAAATCCACAATAAATATTATTCCAATGATTGATGTGATATTCTTTTTACTAGTTTTTTTTATGTTGTTTACAACTTTTCGTACTTCTCCGGCAGGTATAGATATACAACTTCCTAGTGCTGTAACTGTTTCAGAACAAGATAGTGAGAATTTAATAATTGATTTGGACAGTAGTGGAAATTTATATTATGATGGTGATTTAATTTCACTTACAATGTTAAGAGATATTGCCTCAAATAAACATAGAGAAAATAATCAAATGCTTGCCATTATTAATGCTGATGAAGATGTCTTATATAAGCACATTATTACTGTTATGGATAATTTGCGTCAGGTTAATGTTTATAGATTAGCTTTGGCAGCTGAGGAAAAGGAGTAATTTTTATGCGTTATAAAAAAGAATCGGATCGTTTGTATTTTTTTATAACAATATCAATTGTAATTCACCTTCTTATATTTCTATTATTTCCTTATGGAAATTATAGTGTAATGGGGACTGAGGGTGAAGTGCGAGAATTTTCCTATATACAAATGGTTGAATACAAAGCGGAAAGTACTCAAGTAGATAGTCAGGTCAACATTGAAGCGGAAGAAACAGTGGATGAAGTAAATGATGAGATTATAGAA
This sequence comes from Halanaerobiaceae bacterium ANBcell28, assembly GCA_037623315.1. Classification (GTDB taxonomy): domain Bacteria; phylum Bacillota; class Halanaerobiia; order Halanaerobiales; family DTU029; genus JBBJJH01. Next base: position 161,215 of record JBBJJH010000007.1, on the reverse strand, counting down.
GAGCCAGAAGAAGAATTAATTGAAGAAATAGAGGATGTTTCTGATCAAATAGATGATTTAGATCTTAATAATCATCATTTGGAAGAAGATGTGAGCGAAGAAGTAATAGAACATGAGGTTCCTGAAAGCGAAGAAACAGTAGAGATTGACGAAATAATAGAAGAATCTCCTGTTGATGATATTGTTGAAGAAAGTACTCCAAATGATGATATTAATCTAGATAGTAAAGACATTTTAACTGCCGAAGGCAGTGACATAGAACTTGCTATTGATGAGAGTTCATCAGAGGAAAATAATGAATCAAGCAAAGATATAAAAAAGGAACCGAAGGAGGAAAAAACACCACCTCCACCTCCGCCACCTCCCACATTAGGAGAACTTAATATAGGTGCGCCAGAACCACCATATCCAAAATATCTTGAAGCACAAGGAATATCAGGACAAGTGGTCTTGCATGTACGTGTTAGTTCTTCAGGTGAAATAGAATATGTTAATGTTCAAAATTCTTCTGGATATGAGGAAATGGATAGGAATGCTAGGATGAGGATAGAAAGAGATTGGCAGTTTACTAATTACCAAAGTTCTTACTCATTTGAAGTTATCGTATCATATGAAATTGATGATGAAGGTAATCCTACAGTAAGTGTCACTCGAGATAATCTTACTTTTTGATAGGAGAGATATAAGTGAAGAAAATTATTTTTTTGATAGTTTTAATTGTTTTAACTTCCTTTGTAATATATGCAGATAGTAATTTGTTTTATGAAACTGATCATAATAATAATTTGCGTTTAGGTAATGATTACATTGTAATAATAGTTAACCAGGATGATAATGCTCAAGGAAGATTTGCAGTTGAAACAACAGGTGGAGCTCCTTTGAATAATAATGATATGAACAAACCCTTAATTTTTGGGAGACCTAAGCCATGGGCATCATATTCAACTATCTGGTTAAATGGTGAGCATTATGTATTTGGAGGAGAAACTGGACGTAGAGCAGGTGCTGGTCAAAAATATGGGGAGGTTATACAGGATCCATATGTCCAAGATAATAGCGTTATTACTACAACACAATTTGGAGATAATTTGATTGTAGAACAAATCTTAACACTTGTTAAAAGTTCTACAACAGGATTGGAAGACACTGCACAAATTAAATATCGCCTAAAAAATACTAGTCAAGAGAATCAAAAAGTTGGACTTCGTGTTGTTCTTGATACTATGCTTGGAGAAAATGATGGAGCTCCTTTTCGTATTGGTGATGAAGCGGTTACAACTGATAGATTATATTATAGAAGTCAGTTGCCCGAATTCTGGTTATCATTTGATAGTTTAAGTAATCCTACAGTTACTTCGCAGGGTACATTTAAGGGTGAAGGTGTTACCCCTCCAGATCAAGTAAAACTAGGTGATTGGGGTAGTATGGCAGATGGAGTATGGGATTTTGATTTTAATCCAGGAGATGAATTTATAAGAAAAGGTGAGTTTGAAATAGATAGTGCAATTGCATTATATTGGGTTCCAGAAATACTCGAACCTGGTGAAACTATTACTTATATAACTAACTATGGTTTAGGAGGTATTTCAGTAGTGCCAGGATTACTATCTTTAGGTGTTACTTCTCCAGCGGAAGTTGTCTTTAATTCTCCAGATATAAGAATTCCTGTTGTAGCTTATGTAGAAAATACGTCTGAAATACTTGCTAGAAATGTACGTGTATCGATAGAATTACCTGATTCATTAGAAGTAGATAGTTTTGAAAGAAAAGTAGGTGATCTTGAAGCAGGGGAGATTTCTCAAGTTACATGGGATATTAAATTATCTGATCTAAGTTTATCTCCTCTTGTTAATTACACAGTCAAAGTAGAAGCTGAAAATACTGATTCGAATCAAGTTACAAGAGATATCAAATTTATTGGACCACCTAATTTAGAAACAAAAGTAAGTCTAGCTGATGATTTATATCTTGAAGATGGTAAACTAATGCCTAATCCTTTTTCTATAGAAACTGAATTATATAATTCAGGTGAATCTACTTTATATGATGTTTCATTAGAATTATTATTACCACCAGGCTTGATACTTGCTCCAAGGGAAAGAATAAAGAAATATGCTGGAGATATAGCTGCTAATGAGAGTATGAATATAAGGTGGAGAGTAGAAGCTTTAAACATTGATGGTCAATTGCCCTTTGCTTTAGATATCAAAGCTTTGCATGGCTATCAAGAATTAAAGCAGTATGAGAATCTTATCTTACCAGAACGGGAACCTATTTTATTCTTTAGGGCTCCAAGTAATATGAATATTGAGGAGAATCAATATATTACTATTGATTTACGAGCTGAAAACTTCTATGACATTGATTTAGCTGATATTATTATTAACTATGATAGCGATATATTAAGAGCTGTCCATGTTTCCAGAGGTAATATTTTTATAAAAGACAATAATTATCTACCTTGGAAAAGAGCTGATTTAAGTCAAAGTGGTATAATTAGGCTAGATCAATTAATTCCAAGTAATGTAGGTGGTGGAACTTTAGCGACAATACATCTTATGGTATTGGAGAACAAAGACTTTACACTAGAAATAGATAAAGATTCAAGTTTTATTGGATATGATGGCAATGTAAAAGTAGAACTTAATAATTATGATTATTAATTAGGGGGAGTTAAATGTGAAGAAAAAATTATTAACCTTATCAATGATATTTGTATTGTTATTTACTACAATGCTTTCTGCATCAAGTATTAGTGATGTTTCTAGGGATCATTGGGCTTATGAAAGTGTAAAAACCTTAATTGATAGAGGTCTGTTACAACTATACGAAGATGGAACTTTTAGAGGGCATGAAAGTATTTCTCGTTTTCAATTGGCAGTGATTATTTCTAGAATTTTAGAAGAGGTTGAAGGTAAGCAAATAGAGATGACTTCTTCAGATATGGAATTATTAAGAAAATTATCTATAGAGTTCCAAGATGAATTAGTTGATTTGGCAATTATGGGTGAAGCTTTTTCAGCTCAAATTCAAGATTTAAATGATAAAAATTTAATACAAGATGAATTTTTAACAGAAATTAAAGCTATTGATATTCCAAGATTAGAAGAAAAAGTTGATAGTTTAAATGAAAAAATTGGAGATGTAGAAAGTGATGTAAGTCAAATTATTGAAAGTATATTGAGAATTAGAACTTTAGAGGAACAAATTGCTGTACTTGAAAGTATAAGTGAAGAACAAAAGGTTTTAATAAACAGTAATAAAGAAAAAATTGAAGAACTAAAAGCATTAAATATTCAAACAACAGATGAAATGGTTGATAACTTAGATAATAGGATCTCAATTAATGCCACAAGATTAAATTCTTTGCAATTGGAAATGGACGATCTTAGATCTGAACTACAAATAAAAAATAATATGATCGAAGAACTTGAACAATCAAATGCTAGTTATAGAACTTATTTATATGGTGTTGCAGGTATTTCCTTAATCTTATTATTATTATCAAATTAGAAAGAGGTACAGGAAATGTCAAAAATTAAAATAAAATATATATGTTTATTCACAGTCACACTACTTTTTTTCTATAGTTTTTTGCCTGTTTTTATAAGTGAAAAAATTACTTATAATACAGTTAATGCTTATTCAATTAATCAAGATGATGTATATAAAGGTATTGGTATTGCTTTGTTATTAATGTTTGTAGCTAGAATTGGACAATCAAGAACATCTAGTGGAGCTGAATATAATGATACAATAGATAATGAACTAGTTGATAGATATATTGATGGCATTGATATAAGTAGAGAAGACTTTGATTTGTTAGCTAGGATAATACATGCTGAATCTAGGGGTGAACCATATATTGGACAAGTTGCTGTAGCTGCAGTAGTCATTAATAGAGTTAATTCTACTGATTTTCCAAATACCTTTAGAGAGGTAATTTATCAGGAAAGACAATTTACACCTGTAAGAAATGGTCAACTATATCTACCTGCTAATGAATCGGCCTATAGAGCTGCAAGGGAAGCGTTAAAAGGGAATGATCCTAGCTTAGGTGCATTATTCTTCTATAATCCTGAAACTGCTGAAACTTTATGGTGGCTGTCTCAAAGAGAAACAACAATAATTATAGAAAATCATGTTTTCGCAATATAAAATAAATAATCATTAAAATAAAAAGCGCATTTTAAAATGCGCTTTTTATTATGCTTTATTTACTTAAGAAATAACCTAGGGCATTACCGATTTACATAAAAGCTTTTATAATGTCTTTAAGTATCAGATTCATTTTCATCAAGGTCATAGATAGGTAATTTATGAACTTTAATAACTTTTTCATCAGGATTTAAGTCAATTAATCTATACATATTTCCAGTTCTATTAGTTTCTGTAATATCTGCTACAGAAATAGGGAATAGTCTTTCGTTATTAGTAACTACTAATATATATTCATAGATTTTAGCACTTATTACTCCAGACATAAGGTGAATATTTGAACCACAAGTTTTTAGTCCTTTTCCATTCCTGTTTTGCTGGTTATACTCATTAATATGTGTTCTTTTTCCTTTAGCACTATTACTAATTGATATAATATAATCATTCTTTTCTATTATATTCATATTTATTATATGATCATCTTTATCGAGTTTAATTCCTTTGCTACCTTGAGTATTTCTACCGGTATCATTAAAGGAGTCTTCTTTAAAACGTATTGTTTGTCCTTTTTTACTAGCTAGGAAGATTTCTTTAGAGTTATCCGTAAGTCTAACATCAACAACCAGATCATTTTTATTTAGGTTAATTGCTTTTACAGAAGTATAGTTTGTTAGGTAATCCCTACCTATTGTTTTTTTGACTAAACCATTTTTTGTAGCAATTGTTATATATTTATCCTGGTTTTGTTTATTGAGACAAATAACTTTCAGTATTTTTTCCTTAATTGCTATTTTAAGATATTTTTTAAGATTATCTCCTGTAGATAAAGCGTGATGTTCAGGAATGTTGTGTATTGGAAGTGTATATACTTCTCCAGTTTGGGTAAAGAATAATAAGTTATTAAGACTACTTCCTTTTACTATATCAATTATAAAATCGTTTTTACCTGGTCTAGCGTTTTCTTCCGAATTTGTTCTTTTTATATTATTTCTAAAAGAATATGTTATTATCGCATCTTTTTCTTTGATAAGATCTTCTTTACTTATTTCTGCTTTGGATTCATCTTCAATAATTTTGGTCCTTCTATTATCTGAAAAATGATTTTTTACTTCAAGAAGTTCTTTTTTAAGAATCTTATCTAATTTGATATTATCATTTAATATTTCTTTATATTCTTTAATAGCTAAAAGTAATTCTTCAGATTCAGCAAATAATTTTTCTGTTTCCATACCAACTAGTCGTTGTAATTGCATTTCAAGTATGGCTTTTGCCTGCTCTTCAGTAATTTTTAGTTTTTTAATTAATGATTTTCGAGCTTCTGTAGTAGATTTTGAATTTCTTATAATAGAGATGATTAGATCGAGTTTATCAATTGCTTTAATTAAGCCTTCTAGAATATGGTTTCTTCTTTCAGCTTTATTTAATTTATGTTTTGTTCTTTTAGTAATAACATTTCTTCTAAAATCTATAAAATGCTGTAAAATTGACTTTAAATTCATAATTTCGGGTTTTTTTCCTATTAAAGCGAGCATATTAATTCTATATGAATTTTGTAAAGATGTGTATTTATATAGACGATTTAAAATTAATTCTGTATCTGAATTAGCTTTTAATTCTATTACTATTCTTAAGCCATCTTTATCTGATTCGTCTCTTAAATCTGAAATATTGTCAACTTTTCCTTTGTTGACTACATCGGCTATTTCTTCAATTAATCGACTTTTATTTAATTGATATGGTATCTCTGTTATTATAATATTTGTTTTACGCCGAACTTTCTCTAATTTTGTTTTTGCTCGTAAAATTATTTTACCTTTTCCCGTTTTATATGCATTTAAAATTCCTTTTGTACCTACAATGCTAGCACCAGTAGGAAAATCAGGTCCGGGCAAATATTTTAATAAAGTTTCTAGTTTTGCATTTGGATGCTTTAATAAATAGTTTAATGCATCGATTACCTCAGATAAGTTGTGTGGTGGAATATCTGTACTCATACCGACGGCAATACCGCTGGCACCATTAACTAATAAATTTGGTATTCTAGAAGGTAATATCACAGGTTCCTTCAAAGAACCATCAAAGTTATCTACAAAATCAACGGTTTCTAGATTTATATCTGATAATATTTCTTCAGACATATTAGTTAGTCTAACTTCTGTATAACGCATGGCAGCAGGACTATCGCCATCTATAGAGCCAAAATTACCATGTCCGTCAATTAATATATATCTCTGATTAAAATTTTGTGCCATACGAACCATAGCATCATACACAGCTGTATCACCATGAGGATGATATTTACCTAGAACTTCACCTACAACTCTAGCAGATTTTTTATGTGCTTTATTATGTAACAAATTTAACTCTTTAGCTGCATATAGAATACGGCGGTGTACAGGCTTTAAACCATCACGAACATCAGGTAATGCACGAGCTGCTATTACACTTAATGAATAATTAAGATATGCTTCTCTCATTTTATCTTCTATAGCAATTGCTGTAATTTTTTCTGACATTTTTTTATATTTCTCCTTCCCTTATGTTAAAATAATAATAATCTAATATTTTTGAGTAAAATTTTAAATTACTCTTTATTATTATTCCATAACTTAGCTAAAAGGTCAAACTAAACTTATTATAAAGTATTGATTTATAAATACATTAAAATCAAATAATATCTATAAAAAATAAATTTAAAGAAGGATTTTGATACAATAACATAGAATATGTATAGAGGAAGTAGGTGCTTATATGAAAAACGTAATAGCTATAGATGGACCTGCAGGTGCAGGAAAAAGTACTCTATCTAAATTATTAGCAAGAAAATTAGATTTTATTTATTTGGATACAGGAGCTATGTATAGAGCAATTACATTTTTAGCTTTAGAAAATGGAATTGATATTAATGATAATGAAAAGCTAGGTGAATTAGCTAAAAATACAAATTTTGAATTTAAACAATGTGTAAAAAGCAATACAAACAAAATTATTGTTAATGGTATTGATATTACAAATAATTTACGTAAGATTAGGATTGATAAAAATGTTTCAATAGTAGCTAAAGCCAAAAAAGTTCGATCAGCTATGTTAATAAAACAAAGAGAAATAGCGAAAAACGGAAATATTATAATGGATGGTAGAGATATAGGTTCAAGAGTATTGCCTGATGCTGATATAAAGTTTTTTGTTACAGCCTCATTAGATGAGAGGTCTAAAAGAAGATATTTAGAAATGAAGAAAAATAATAAAGATATAAGTTTAGAAAAGATAAAAGAAAAAATATCAAAAAGAGATAAAATGGATATAGAGCGTGAAATTTCCCCATTGTGTAAAACTTCTGATGCAATTTTAATTGATACTACTAATTTAAGTATTAAAGAAGCGCTAAAAAAAATGATCAAAATAGTGAAGGGTGAAAAAGATGTCAAAACCATTATATAATATAGCAAGATTTATATTTTCTATAGGCTTTAAAATTTATTATAAATTAGAAATACAAGGAAAGGAAAATGTACCTGAGGAAGGAAGTTTAATAATAATGGCTAACCATATAACTTATTTGGATCCTCCATTGATTGGTTGTATCTTGGATAGAAAGATTCACTTTATGGCTAAAGAGGAGTTGTTCAAAAATCCTATATTAGGATTTTTATTAAAAAAAATTGGTCAATTTCCTGTTAAAAGAGGGAAGCCTGATAGAAGTGCTTTAAAAAAATCCTTTGATCTCTTAAAAAACGAAAAAGTTTTAGGAATATTTCCTGAAGGTACAACACAAGGTAAAAATAATAAATTATCTAAGGCAAAAGCAGGGGCAGTATTAATTCCTATTAAAACAGAAGTGCCAATATTACCGATTGGAATAACATTTTCAAAAAGAAAAGTAAAAGTTTCAATAGGAAAGCCATTTACTTTAGATAAGTATTATAATAAAAAATTGAGTAGAGAAGAAAGAAAAGAAGCAGGAAAATTTATAATGAACAAAATTAGGGAAGAAATTAATCGTAAATAGTAAAATAATTTTATTTTTTTCAATATAGAAGAAGGATTATTGTAATTAATGGCGAAAACATAATATTGATGAATTAATAAGCAAATAAAATGGGCATACTATCTTTAAAATTAATATTTATTTGATGGTTTAGGGTTAGGAGAATAATCAAATGGAGATTTATACTTCCAAAGAAGCTGGATTTTGTTTTGGAGTAAAAAGAGCAATCGAAAGTGCAAAAGAAGCAGCAGCAAGACAGGGTTATTCTGTTTATACCTTAGGTCCGATTATTCATAATCCTCAAGTGGTGGATAATTTGGAAAGACTAGGTATAAAAGCTATAGAATCAATAAATGAAATTGATGAAGGTACTATAATTATAAGATCACATGGAGTACCACCAAAATTAATTAAAAGAGCAAAAGATAAAGGATTGCAGATATTAGATACCACTTGTCCCTTTGTTAAAAAGGCACAGGAATTTGCTAAAAAACTAGTTGAAGATGGGTATCAAACAATTATATACGGTGATCATGACCATCCAGAAGTTGTTGGTATTTATGGAGCTACTGATGAAAAAGCAATTATAATAAGTAATAAAAGTGACTTGAAAACATTAAAGATATCTAATAAAATAGGTTTTGTTGCACAAACTACCAAGTCACCAGCATCTTATAAAGAAATAATATCTTCAGTTATTGAAAATACAAAAGAATTAAAAGTACATAATACTATTTGTAATACAACAGAAATTCGTCAGCAAACTGCTGCTGAGTTAGCTAAAAAAGTAGATTTAATGTTTGTAATTGGGGGATATAATAGTGCAAACACAAATAGACTAGCTGAAATATGTAAAAAAACAGCTACCCCAACTTATCATATAGAAACTGCTGTTGATATAGACAAACAGTGGTTAAAAAATAAAGAAAAAATAGGTATTACTGCAGGGGCATCGACCCCGGATTGGATAATCAAGGAGGTTATTGAGGCTATGAGTGAAGAAAAAAAAGATTTAGAAGTGCAAGAAGAGGTAAAAGAAAATATTGAAAAGGAAGGAGTAGAGAATAACGAAGAAGGAACTACTACAATAGATAACGATAATGATATTCCTGAAGAAATCGACTACAGTGTAAATGATATTGCTGATTTAAAAAAAGGACAAATAGTTACTGGAACTGTTAGTCAAATTAAAGAAGATGGTATCTATGTAGATGTTAACTATAAAACAGATGGTTTTATACCATTAAGAGAATTATCCCATAAAAGTCCAGTGGATCCAAAAGATATTGTTGAATTAAATCAAGAAATTGAAGTTGTGATTTTAACTTTAGAAGACGATGAAGGTAATATGATCTTATCTAAAAAAAGAGCTGATTATGAAAAAGCTTGGGAAGATATAATGGAAGCTTACGAAAATAATCAAATAATTGAAGCTGAAGTTGAAAAAGTTGTTAAGGGTGGTCTTGTTGTAGATGTAGGACTAAGAGGTTTTATCCCAGCTTCTCATGTTGCGATAGGATTTGTTGAAGATTTAGATGAGTATGTAGGAAAAAAACTAAAATTAAAAGTTATTGAAGTAGAAAGAGATAAAAATAATGTAGTGTTATCTGCAAAAGATGTATTAGAGATAGAAAGAGAAGAAGAAAAAGAAAAAACCATGGAAAAACTAGAGGAAGGCATTACATTAACTGGTCAGATAACTAAATTAGTTGATTTTGGTGCTTTTGTTGATATTGGAGGAGTAGAAGGATTATTACATATTTCGGAGATGTCATGGGGAAGGATTGGACATCCATCTGAAATCTTTGAAGAAGGACAAAATATTGAAGTACAAGTATTAAGTGTTGATAAAGAGGAGGAAAGAATTTCTCTTGGCTACAAGCAGTTATTACCAAATCCATGGCAAGAGTTTATAAACAAACATTATGAAGGTGAAACTGTAAGTGGTAAAGTTACCAAATTAGTTGATTTTGGTGCGTTTGTAGAAGTTGAAGATGGTGTTGAAGGTTTAATTCACATATCTCAGTTATCACATCGTCATGTAAAAACTGCTGATGAAGTATTGACTGTTGGAGAAGACGTAGAAGTTAAAATTATAAATATAGATGAAGAACAAAAAAGGGTAGGTTTAAGCATCAAGGAACTTATGGATAAGCCTGAAGTAAAACCTAAGCCACAGCCTAAAAAAACAAAAGCGAAAAAGAAACAGGATAATAATGAAGAAAATGTATCAGGTGTTACAATTGGTGATCTAGTTGGAAACATCTTTGATAAAGATGAGTAAAATTTAAATAATATCTTTATATAAATATGGATTTAATTAATTAAAGTCTTGCTTAGTATTTAAGCAAGACTTTTTTGTATATATAATAATATAAAGGATAAAATAATATTAGATAAAATTGGAGGTGCTAATATGTCTTTAGGTGTAATTTTATTAATAATTGTAGCAGGCTTAATTTATTTTGGTATTGCTGAACGTGTATTGGACAGGATGTATTTAACAGATTCAACTGCAATTCTTGTAATTGTTTTGATAATAATTGGGAGCTTTTTTGATTTAACAATAAGTAGGGCACCATTGCTAAGTATTAATGTTGGAGGTGCTATTATACCTTTTATTTTATCAATATATGTAATTACAAGAGCCAATTCATCAAAAGAGTGGATAAGAACTATAGTAGCTATTGTATTAACAGCAGCAGGTATCTATGGTATTAGTATGTTGTTCCCTAATTTTGGACATGGTAGAGATATCATTGACCCGATGTATATATTTGGTATCGCTGGCGGTATAATTGCATATATCTTAGGACGTTCTAGACGAGCTTCATTTATAGCTGGAACCATGGGGTTTATACTTTACAATCTATTTCTTTTTTGGAGGAGCGCTACCGGACAAATAGTTGCTGAAATACGTATTGGTGGTGCTGGTGCTTTTGATAGTATTATTATTTCAGGTTTATTAGCAGTATTAATAGCCGAATTAGTAGGTGAAAGTAGAGAAAGATTAGCTGGAGGACATATTGAAGAAAACGAAGATTAAAATTACAAAAAATAAAAAAATGAGATGGAGTTAGATTTTTATGTTTGAACATGGTACTTTATTGGTAATAAGCATCTTAGTAGGGACTATTGCAAGAGCTTTTATGTTGCGTATTGATTATCGTCAGTTTCCAAGTTTTCCACATTCATATGTTATACATTTAACTCTAGGTATTATAGCAGCAGCACTTGGGGCATTAGTTATTCCAGCTTTAGTTGAAAAAGAGTATATTGCTATAACTTTTCTTACATTAGGTGCCCAACAATTTCGTGATGTCAGAGCTATTGAGAGAGAAAGTATGTTACAAATCGAAGAAACTGAAATTATTCCAAGGGGACAGGCTTATATAGAAGGCATAGCTAAATTATTTGAAGCTAGAAATTATTTAGCTTTAATTACTGCTTTTTTAACAAGTTTAATCTATCATTATAGCACCTGGTATTTTGCTATAATTGGTGGTGCTATTATATCTTTCCTTTTACACTGGTTAATGAAAGGAACTAATTTAGGAGAGATCGCTGATATAGAAATCGTTGATATAAAGTTTGAGGGTAATAATATGGGAATAGAAGATGTAATTATGATGAACCTTGGTGAAAAAGAAGCAAGGGAAAAATGGCAAAAAGAAGGTATTGGAATCAAATTAATTCCAAAAGATGAAAATGCAAGAGCTACATTGATCAATGACGGTCAAAGACAAGCTATAATATATGATTTAGGAATTCTTATGGGTATCAAATTAGATATAGGCCTACAACACTTTACACCTTTAGCACGTTTAAATGTTAATGATGGTACTCTATATATTATTTTTATACCACAAGAACCTGATAAACAGTTTATTAAGAAAGCATTGAAGAAAATTCCTGTTCTTGAAAGTGCTCAAAGAAAACCTTTAAAAAATGAAATGGGAAGAAAAGCGGCAGATTAGGGGGATATCATGACAGAAGGTCCTAGAATATTGGCAGTTATTACAACAAAAGAAAATGAATTTAAAGTAGGTGGAGGTGCACCGATATTTTATGTAAAAGATGATGAGGAACAAGAAGATATAAGCATGATTTTAGCACGCTTAACTATGGGAATGGTTCATGATTTAGGTAATGGTGTTAAAATAGTAATAAGGCATTAATAAATGGGGTGGTTAAAGTTATACTTATATGTAGCAAGAAAATTACTATATTATCTTTCTTTTGTTTACAGTATATTTTAAACTATACAAAAAATAATTCTTTTGAGAAATTGTATAAAGAAGCAGAAAATGCAAAAAAGAGTAGTAAAATTAAAGTTAAACCTGGGGAATTAATTAAAGCCAATAAAAAGTATAAAAATAAGGATATATTCCTTTTAGCTACAAAAAATAATAATAATATTGTATCCTTAACAATTGATTCCTACCAAAGTAAATTTGCGTTTAAACCTCAAATTGAACAATATAAAATTTATAAATACGAAAATATTATATTTTTAATGAGCGTATATCTTGAAAAAATAGGTTTAAGCAGATTAGGGTCTTATCTTTCTTTTAGAGAATTAAAAAAAGTATTTAAAAAATTACAAAAGGATCTAATCTAAAGTAAAAACATTAAACTTCTAAAAATATTATAATGATATATGGGGGAGGATTAATTTGATTATAATTTATCACTGTTATGGTGGTGCTCATTCTTCAGTGTTATCTGCAGCAATTCATTGTAATATCTTACCAGATAAAAGAATGCCCGAGAATAAAGAAATAGCTTCCATACCTTTTTTTGATAAAACAGAAAGCAAGGATATCGGAAAGTTATTTTATTATGGAGAGGACGAAAAAAAAAATAAAGTTTTTATACAGGGAATGGGAAAATCAGATAAAATTGTGCTAAGATTACTAAAAGAGTTATTTATATATTACAATATACCAGAAGAAGAAGTTATTTTAGTTGATACATTAAAAAATGTAAATTTATTAGTTAGAATAGGTGGTTTTTTATCACGACGTTTAGGATTTATCTTTCCAGGAAGGATATTTACAATAATCGGTTTGAAAAAATCTTATGATAAATTTCTTCAAACTGTATCAGAAGTAAAAAGGAAATTATAATAATTATATATTGCTTAGTTAATTAAAATATGATATTATCTCTTTACAGGAGGTATATTAATGAATGATAAAAATAATAGATGTTCAACCTGACAGTATAGCCAAAGAACTAGAAATTCATGCAGGTGATAATTTATTAGAAGTAAATGGACAAGCTATCAAGGATTATATTGATTTTCAATATAATACTAATGATGATTTCTTCACATTATTAGTCGAAAAAGAAGATGGCCAAATTTGGGAGCTTGAAATTGAAAGAGAAGCAGGAGAAAATTTAGGTATAGTATTAGATGGTATTATTTACGACAATCTAAAATTATGTAAAAATAATTGTCTCTTTTGTTTTGTAAAACAACAGGCAAAAGATATGAGAAAAAGTTTATTAATAAAAGACGATGACTATCGTTTTTCTTTTTTGCAAGGAAGTTTTATAACTCTTACTAATATAGACGATTATGAGTTTAAAAGGATTATTAGCTTGAAACTTAGTCCTTTATATATTTCTGTACATACAACAAATCCTGAATTAAGAGTTGAAATGATGAAAAATAAAAATGCTTCTTTGATTATGAAGCATTTGAAATTTCTTGCCTCAAATGGTATAAAATTTCACACTCAAATAGTCTTATGTCCTAATGTAAATGATGGCAAAGAATTGGATAAAACTATAGAGGATTTATCAAGCTTATATCCAGCTGTTTTATCCATAGGGGTAGTACCTGTTGGTTTGACACAGCACAGAGATGATTTGCCAAAATTAAAGAAGTTTAATTCAGAAAACGCTAGACGCACAGTTACACAGATAGAAATATGGCAAAAAAAATTTAAAGAAAAGATAGGAAAAAATATTCTTCATATTGCTGATGAGTTTTATTTTTTAGCAAATAAAGAAATTCCTAATCATAGTGATTATGATGGTTTTCCTCAAATAGAGAATGGTATTGGTCTTAGTAGATTATTATGGTATAATTTTGAAAACTATAAGCCGAATATTGACTTTACAAAGAAAGACATTGGTATAATTACAAGTGTATTAGGGGAAAAAGCTATTAAACCTATTGTAAGCGAACTTAGAAAAAACTACGGTCTAAATATCAATGTTTACACTGTAGAAAATGAGTATTTTGGTAAGACCATAACAGTAAGCGGTTTACTAACTGCAAGAGATATTATTTCTACATTGAGTGCTAATGGTATATTAGCAAAAGATATATTTTTACCAGCAGTGCTTTTAAATCAAAATAATCATTTCTTAGATGATTATTCTTTTGAGGATTTTAAAAAAATTTTTTCAAATAGTAATTTTTATGTTGTAGATGACTTTAGTGAAATGTTGGAGGTGTTAAAAAATGTCTAAACCAGTTGTTGCAATTGTAGGTAGACCTAATGTTGGTAAATCTACTTTATTTAATAGATTAACAGGTAATAGAATATCTATTGTAGAGGGTGAACCAAGTATTACTCGAGATAGAATTTATGCTGATGTAAATTGGTTGGGTCATTCTTTTATATTAGTAGATACTGGTGGTATAGAATCAGACACAGAAGATTATATAAAAAACCAAATGAGATATCAGGCACAAATGGCTATGGATGAAGCTGAAATGATTATCTTTGTTGTAGACGGAAGAGCAGGTATTACAGTTGCTGATGAAGAAGTTGCTCAATTATTAAGAAAGACAAATAAAAAAGTCTTTATTGTTGTAAATAAGATTGATAATTTTAATGATTTAGATAAAATTATATGGGAATTTTATTCTTTAGGTTTTGATGATATTATTGGAATATCTGCAGAACATGGTAAGAATATTGGAGATTTACTCGATAATGTTGTTACTAATCTTCCAGAAACACAGGAAGAACTTGATGAAGATATTTTAAATATTGCAATTATAGGTAAACCTAATGTTGGTAAATCATCTTTGGTAAATTATATATCAGGTAAGGAGAGAGTGATTGTAAGTGATATACCTGGTACTACAAGAGATGCAATTGATACATTAGTAGAAAAAGAAGGTATTAAGTATAATCTAATTGATACTGCAGGTTTGAGAAGAAAGTCTAAGGTAAAGGAGTCTATTGAGTATTATAGTGTCATAAGAACAATTAGAGCTGTAGATAGAGCTGACGCTGTATTAATGTTAATTGATGCTACAGAAGGAGTAACATCACAAGATAAAAAAATCGTAGGATATGCACACGATAATGGTAAGGCTATTGTACTTGCAGTTAATAAATGGGATCTAATTGATAAAGACACTAAAACAATGGATGAATATAAAGACGATATATATAGAGAAATGAAGTTTCTCAATTATGCTCCAATCACATTTATTTCTGCTTTAACAGGCGAAAGAGTTGATGAAGCCCTAAAACTTCTTGAATATGTAATTGATCAAAATTCTTTAAGAATAAAAACTGGATTGTTAAATGAAGTATTAGAAGAAGCTATTGCCTTAAGAGAACCTCCAGGATATAGAGGTAAAAGATTCAAATTATATTATGCGACACAAGTTGACATTAAGCCTCCTAGTTTTCTCTTTTTTGTTAATAATCCAAAGCTTTTGCACTTCTCATATCAAAGATATCTTGAAAACTCATTACGAAAAGCGTTTGGCTTTATTGGAACTTCAATTAATATCGATATGAAACAACGTAAATAAGGAGTGATAAAAATGAATATTTTATTTATTATGCTTTTATCTTACTTAATTGGATCGATACCTTTTGCATATTTAGTAACACGCTTAACTACAGGTAAAGATGTAAGAAGTGTAGGTAGTGGAAATGTTGGGGCTACAAATGCTGCAAGAGCAATGGGATTTAAGTTTGGATTATTAGTTGGAATTTTAGATATATTAAAAGGCGTTCTAGCTGTTGTTATTGCTAGATATTTACTTGCCACTGAAGCAACTGACTCTCTATTTTTGCTAGCTTCTTTCTTGGTGATAATAGGACATAATTGGTCAATTTTTCTTAAATTTTCAGGAGGTAAAGGAGTTGCTACTAGCTTTGGAGTAATAGTTACTTTATATCCTTTTATTTTTCTGTTTTTACTTGTGATTTGGGTTTTATTTGTTTTATTTACTCGGTATGTTTCTGTAGCATCTATAATTAGTGCATTAAGTGTACCTATTCTAGTATATTTATATATGGGTGATATAAATAACCTTATATTTACATTAGTTCTAGCTTCTTTAATAATAATAAGACATTCAGCCAATATTAAAAGGCTTTTCCAGGGTAATGAAAACAAAATGAATTGGCCACCAAATTTAAAAAAAGGTGATATACGATGAAGAAAATATCAATTATAGGTGGAGGCAGTTGGGGTACAGCTATTGCCCAAGTAATAGCAAGTAATGGTCATCAAGTATTAATTAAAGTTCGAGACTCTCAACAAAAGTATAATATAAATAATTCCAATGAAAACATAAAATATTTTCCTGGCATAAAGTTATCAAGTAATATTAAAGCTACTATTGATTTAAGTGAAGCAGTTTCATTTGCGGATATTATTTTTTTGGCGGTACCAACTTATGTTAGCAGAGATGTAATGACTAAAGTTGCGGATATTATAAAAAAAGATCAATTGCTAGTAAGCACTGCTAAAGGTATTGAAGAAGATAGTTATTTAAGGAATTCTGAAATTATAAAAGAATATGTTGAAAATCCTGTAGCTATTTTATCAGGACCTACTCATGCAGAAGAAGTTATAAACAATTTACCGACTGCTGCTGTAATAGCCTCTAAAAATAAATTAGCTGCTAAAACTATACAGGAATTAATGATGTCTTCGAAGTTTAGAGTATATACAAATCCTGATATTATAGGTGTGGAATTAGGTGGCGCTATCAAGAATATCATGGCAATTGCCGCTGGTATAGCAGATGGTTTAGGATATGGCGACAATACAAAAGCTGCTTTAGTTACTAGAGGACTTCATGAAATGAGCCGACTAGGAGTATCTATGGGAGGTAGTCTATTGACTTATGCAGGTCTTACCGGTATGGGGGATTTAGTGGTTACCTGTACTAGTGTACATAGTAGGAATAGGCGTCTCGGTATAAAAATAGGAGAAGGCTTAGATCTGAATACAGCTTTGAACGAAATAAAACAAACAGTAGAAGGAATTAGAACTACAAAAGCTATCTATAAGTGGTTTAATGATGGAAATTATGATTTTGATATTCCTATAACTAAACAAATTTATCAAGTACTTTTTATGGATAAGGATCCTTTAAAAGCAGTTGATGATTTAATGCTAAGAGGAGCTAAGCATGAAATAGCAGAGGTTGTAGAGGCTCTAAATTGGTAATTAGAATATAATTTAACAACTTAATAAAATATAGATTAATATTTTAAAGGAATTATTTGCGTGCAAATAGTTCCTTTTTTTTATGCAGTTTATTTATGTGATTTTCTAGTCTATGAATCATTTCCACTTACCCGACTCTTGATTATAAACGCGATGATGAATTGATTTTTTTATAATTTTTTAGATATAAAATAGTTTATTTATTTCCTATAAATATTATTAAGAAGTAATATTTTAGACTTGCCTTCATATATATATATTGATATTTATTTTTTTGGTTATAATCCTTAACTATATAAATAGATTTCAAAATTGAGGGGGGAAAGGATACGAGAAAAATAATAAATAAAACAATTTTAAACTTTATAAAAAGGGGGGAAAGATGTGGAACAATTTGATTTATATAAAGATATAACAGAAAGAACCAATGGTGATATCTATATCGGAGTTGTTGGTCCAGTTAGAACTGGAAAGTCTACATTTGTAAAAAAATTCATGAAACATCATGTATTGCCGATGATAAATGATAAGTTTATATTAGAGAGAGCAAATGATGAATTACCACAAAGTTCTACAGGTAGAATGATTATGACTACAGAACCAAAATTTGTTCCAGAAGAGGCAGTAAATATAAGTCTCGATAATAGTTTGAATTTTAATGTAAGAATGATTGATTGTGTAGGTTATACTGTTCCTGGAGCGCAAGGTTATGAGGATAATAATGGTCCAAGAATGGTATCTACTCCTTGGTATACACATGATATACCATTTCAGGAAGCAGCAGAAGTGGGTACTCAAAAAGTTATCACCGAACATTCAACAATAGGTTTAGTTATTACTACAGATGGGAGTTTTACTGATATACCTAGACATAATTTCGTTATGGCTGAAGAAAGGGTTGTTCAAGAATTAAAGGAGATTGGTAAACCTTTTATAATGGTTTTAAATAGTACAAATCCTAATAGTGAGGAAACTATTAATTTATCTGAGAAGTTAAGTGAAAAATACAGAGTTCCCGTAATACCAGTTGATTGTCTTAATATTAGCAAAGCAAACATTGATAATATTTTAAGAAATATTTTATATGAGTTTCCAATTAAAGAAATGTATATTGATTTACCTCTTTGGTTAAACGAATTACCTACTGACAATTGGCTAAGAAAAAGTTTTGATAATAGTATAAAGTTATCAGTTGAGAAAGTAGAAAAAATTAGAGATATTGAAGAAGTAGTAAATTTATTGGCAGATAATGAAAACGCACAAGAAGTTTATTTAGAGAATATAGATTTGGGTCTTGGTGTAGCAAAGATATCCATTGGAGTTTTAGAAAGCTTATATTATGATATTGTTGAAGAAATAAGTGGATTTAAGATTGCTAATAAGTTTGAACTACTGACATTAGTTAAGGATTTAAGTGTGGCAAAAAATAAATATGATAGAGTTGCAAAAGCTCTGGCAGATGTTGAAGAAAGAGGATATGGTATTGTTACTCCTTCATTAACTGATATGATATTTGATGAACCAGAAATAATAAAGAGGGGCAATCAATTTGGTGTTAAGTTAAAAGCAAATGCACCATCAATTCATATGGTTAGAGCAGATATTAATGCTGAAGTTTCTCCTGTTGTTGGAACAGAAAAACAATCAGAAGAACTTATAGTATTCTTACAAAAAGATTATGAAGATAATCCAGAAGGTATTTGGGATACAGAATTTTTAGGTAGGTCATTACATGATATTATGAAAGAAGGTATTTCAAATAAGCTTTATAGGATGCCTGATGCTACTCAACGAAAAATAAAAGATACAATTGAAAAGATAGTAAATGAGGGTAGTGGAGGTTTAATTTGTATAATATTATAAGTAAAACGTATTTTTTTCAGGACTTGAGGAAAAATATCCTTAAGTCCTATTTTTTTCACGATTTTTTTATAAAAAAATACCCTCTTTATGCAGGAGATTAGTGATATATCGCGAATATTAAGTATAGGATTGAACAAGTTTTTAATTTTGAGGAGGTGAAATTATGACTAAAACGGAATTAATTGATATTGTTGCAGAAAAAACTGGTTTAACTAAAAAAGATTCCGGTGATTCAGTTAATGCAGTATTTGATTCTATTGTAGAGTTTTTGAGTGAGCAAGCTAATACACCTGAAGGTGATAGAGAAAATGTACAAATCATTGGTTTTGGAACCTTTGAGGCTAGAGATCGTAATGCTCGTAAAGGAAGAAATCCTCAAACTGGTGAAGAAATTACTATACCTAAAAGAACAGTTCCTGTTTTCAGAGCGGGTAAATCATTTAAAGATTCATTGTTAGAAGGCTAATTAAATACATAATGTATAAGCCGATGAAAGGATTATTTATAATCCTTTCTTTTTTTATGTGTATTTTTATATGTCTATTTTTTTATCTTATATTATTATCACTTTATTACACATATATATTTATCGAATTTCATATAGATATTGTAGTATAAATAATTAAAATACTGCTTTATTGGAAAGATTAAATTTAGTATATTTTTTTATCCTGAGACTATAAATAAAGGTGATTATATGTTTTTTAAATATAAGTCTAAAAAAATAGTTATTATAGGAATAAACGAATTATCTATATTTTTTGCAAATAAAATGAGTAAAGAGAATGATATAATTTTATTAGATAAAGACTATGAGAACGAGTATAGTGAATTAGATCTTATTTTAGACTCCATAGATAGTGATCTTTTAAGTACATACAAGAAATATGGTGTTAGAGAAGCTTTATTTTTAATTACAATGACTAATAACGATGAATATAATTTATTTGCAAGTAATTTAGCTAAAGAATGTGGGACAGAGAAAACAATTTCTATGGTTAAAAATATGAATTATATAAATTTATCTTTTGCAGATATGATTTTTAATCCATATCAATTAATTGTTAACCAAATTGAAAGTAAAATTAATGAAAAAAATATAAATAATATTAAAAATTTTATTCCAGGTAAGGTTGACTTAATTGAAATTTTAATTAAAGAAAAGTCTATTATTACTAATAAAAAAATTAAAAATATTAACTTACATGACGGATTAATAATAGGTATTAAAAGAAAAAAAGAAGTTAAAATAGCAAATCCGAATACAATTATTTATCCTGGCGATAAGTTAATCATAATATACAAAAAGGGTAATATAAATAAAGTACTTAAACAATTAAGCAATAGAATCAAAGTGAAAGAAAAAGTTTTTATAATTGGTGGTAATGACTTAGCTTATTCACTTGCTAAACAACTATCTAATTATTTTCAGTCAGTACTTATAATTGAGCCAGATATAAATAAATGTAACAGGTTAGCAGAAAAGACAGAGAACTTCCTAATCTTACATGGAGAAGGAACAGAAGAAAAGTTACTACTTGATGAAGGTCTTGAGAAAAGTTCAACTATCTTAGCTTTAGATAATAATGATCTACATAATATATTGAGTAGTTATTTAGTTAAAGAAACAGGTTGTGATAAAGTTTTAACATTAATTAATTATAAAAAATATAAGCACATTGCTAATAGTTTAGGTTTAAATATAATATTATTACCTGAATTAGTTTATAATTATTTACATTCTTTTATGAATGTTAATAGAGATAATTATAAAAATCTTTATAGATCTTATGGTATCAATATACTAGATATAAATATTGAAAATAATTCTTCTGCTATTAACAAGAAAGTCGAGGAAATTCAAAAAAAGAATGAAATTATTATTGCTCTAATTATAAGAGAAAATAAAAATATTATTACTAATGAGCAAGATATTATAAAAGCAAATGATCGATTAATAGTATTATCACATAAAGATAGTGAACAGCAAATATACAATTTATTTAGATAAACATATATGGAAATTATAGTTTCATATACTTATGCAAAAAGTTAATTATGTAAGTATTTTATAAAATTATTTACTAATTTATGATTAACAAAAAGGGGTATAATATATGAATTTGAAGTCAATTTTTAATATATTAGGAAATTTACTACAATTATTAGCTGTGTTTATGGTCCTACCAATAATTGTTGGCCTATACTATAGAGAAGAAGATGCCTTTGTGTTTATACTTACATTGGGTTTTACTGCTATATCTGGTTTTATTCTAAAAAGATTTAGCTTTGAAAAAAAAGGCCTGCAATATAAGGATGGTTTTGTACTGGTAACATTAGCATGGCTAATAATATCGCTTTATGGTGCTTTTCCATTTTTATTAGCTGGAATATTTTCTAATCCTATTGATGCCCTTTTTGAAAGTGTTTCAGGATTTACTACAACAGGAGCAACTGTGATTATGTCATTAGAGAGCTTAAGTCATACCATATTATTTTGGAGAAGTTTAACTCATTGGTTAGGTGGTATGGGTATAATTGTGATTTCAATTGCTATATTACCACAATTAGCGGGTAACATGTATCTGTATAAGGCTGAAGTATCAGGTCCATTACATAATCGATTAAAGCCAAGAATCCAGGAAACGGCGAAAACTTTATGGTTATTATATATTTTTCTAACTATTGTGCAATTTATTTTATTATATATAGGTGGAATGCCGCTCTTTGAAGCTCTTATACATTCCTTTGGAACAATTTCATCAGGTGGATTTTCTTCAAGAGCATTAAGTGTTGGAGCTTATAGAAATGTATTTATAGATATAATTATAATTATATTTATGTTTATTGGAGGAACTAATTTTAACTTAATTCATAGTTTTTTTAAAGGAGCATGGAAAAAAATATTAGAGAATGAAGAGTTTCGTTTTTATATTTTAATCTTATTTTTATCTATTATATTAATTTCAGTAAATATATATATCAATATTTATGATAATTACTTTTTATCTTTAAGATATGCTGCCTTTCAAGTAATCTCTATATCAAGCACAACGGGTTATGCTACTGTAAATTATGATAGTTGGCCTCCTTTTAGTCGATGGATACTCTTAATTTTAATGTTTATAGGTGGATGTGCTGGTTCAACTGCTGGTGGTCTTAAGGTTATAAGAATAAAAGTTTTATTAAAAAAATGTACTCAAGAATTATATAGATTATTACATCCAAGAGCTATTAAAAAAGTCAAAATTGATAATATTGTAGTATCGGAAACTGTTTCTACAAGTATTTTAGGTTTCTTTTTTCTATATATATTAATTTTTGTTTTTTCCGTAGTTGCTTTAAGTTACTTTGGAATAGATCTAATTACATCTATTTCTTCTGTGGCAGCAACACTTGGGAATATAGGGCCAGGCTTCGAATTAGTTGGACCATTAAATTCATTTTTGCCTATGCCTGATATTCCTAAAATGGTATTAATAGCTTGTATGATATTAGGAAGATTAGAAATATACACTATTATGGTTTTTATTTTTATGGATTGGAGTTAACTTGAATTACTATGCAGATTAAGATATAATAGAAATAATATATTAAAATTATGGAGGTGTACAAGCATGGGATTTTTAGATAAATTAAAAAATATGTTTAAGCCAGCAAAAAAGAATAATTTAATTGAAATAAATCTTAAAGATAATAAATGTAAAGAACGAATTAAATTATTAGTCCGAAAATCTTATGATATACAACGTATTTATGAGAATGACCAAAATGCTGACTATCGTTTAAATAAAGTTGTTATATGCAATAATTGTTATAGTAAGATTGAGGTTAAGATAGATTTTAATAAGTCATATAAGATAATAAATAAAGATATTAAAGGAGGAAAATTGATTTCAGAAGAGAAGTAATGAATTTAACATAAAGTTTTTTAGGATGTGATTTAATGGTTTTTTTACCAAATTTACTATCAATAAGTAGAATTATTTTAATACCTATATATATTAATCTCTTTTTAAAGGGTGAATTTTTAATAGCTGGTATATTATTTTCTCTATCAGCAGTTAGTGATTTTTTTGATGGTTATATAGCGAGAAAATATAATAGTGTTACTGACTTAGGTAGAATTTTAGATCCTCTTGCTGATAAATTAACTATTATAAGCATCTTATTTGCGTTAATTTATTCTAGTCTATTTCCTAATTATATTGCTATTATCTTATTAGTTAGAGAATTTTTTATTTTAATTAGTTCCATTGCTTCTTTTTTAATGGGTTTTGATGTTATAAATGCTAGTATGATTGGTAAAACTTCTATGTTTATACTTTATATTGCTATAGCTATGCATATATTAAGTTATAAAAGTTTTTCTATGTATTTATTTTATATAGTAATACCTTTAAATATTGGCTCTGGCATTCATTATGTACATACTACCATAAGAGATTTGTCAGATAAAAAGAGAATATAGTAGTTTCTGATTAAATGTATACATATTATTATAACAGCCTTCTATGGCTGTTTTTTTTGTAATATAGAAGGGAAAAAAAGTTTATCCTATTTGACAAAGAGAGACATTATCTATAAAGGGAATTTATGGTTAAGATAGAACTATTAATACGAAAGAAAGAAAAACTATTAATAATGGGGGTATTATTATGGTTGTAAAAGAAGAGTTTTGGGAAGAATTAATTGAATTTCTAGAAGAATTTGCTTATATTGAAAAAGGTAATAAAGAATTATATAAAAACAAAGATTTTGTGTGGGAATTAATTATAAACATAAAACAACATATGAAAGAAAAAGTTGAGCAAGGAATTAGGATAAATTTAGAACTATGTTATCTATTAGATATAAATAACGAAGAAGAAATTAAAAATATTAATTCTGCCATGTTTAAATTAAATTATATTTTTGACCAGGATATATATCGATTTGATTATCCAACGGATAAGGGATTGAAATATTTTCATAAAATCCTCAATACTACATATGGTAATCTGGATAATTTTATTAGAAGTTTGAATGATGT
Source organism: Halanaerobiaceae bacterium ANBcell28 (assembly GCA_037623315.1). Lineage (GTDB taxonomy): Bacteria > Bacillota > Halanaerobiia > Halanaerobiales > DTU029 > JBBJJH01. The sequence goes on along the minus strand of JBBJJH010000007.1, from coordinate 136,727 downwards.
CAAAGAGAATCTGTCTTTTATCCGCAAAAGAAAAGATTGTAGTTTAATAGAACGTTATGATTACATAAAGAAAATATCCTTACCACTTACTGGTTATGAGGATTTGCGAATGGCTTTGTTGAAATTATTAGAAAAGTATAAAGAAGTTAAAACTCTTATAATTGAACCATGTGCTTTTAATTCATTTATTAATGAACTTGATGAATTTATTGAACTATATCAATCTATATATTTACGTGAACATAATTTATTTCACAATAGATTAAATAATTTTTATAAAAAATTATATAGTTTACAGGAATATAAATCATTAGAATATTTATCTATGATTGATGTTATTAAAGTTGCATACAGTTTGCGCCCAATTCAAAAATATATAGACACTTTCTTTCCTGAACAATGTAATAATACAAAAATTAAAGATACACTTAACAAAAAGACGAAATGTAATTGTGGCTTTACAATTGGAGATATATTAACAATCCCATCTTTAAATAAAATTAAGCCCATGCTACGAAAAGGAATATTAGAGTATATTGAAAAAATTCAAAATGAAAAATTTAAATCATTATTTGAAAATTACACTAAATATAATAAAGAGTCAATGATATACAAATTTATGGAATCAAAAACAGATAAAGTTAATGGTAATTTAAAATATATAGATAAGAAATTAGTTAAGGAAATTAATGAAGCATTAAGTAACACCTATCCATTAAAAATAAGTATTGATGAAATTGCCTCATATCTCACTGGTACTTATCCAGCGAATCAATTAGATCTCTTAGCAAAAGATTTAAAAGAATCCTTGAAAAAATTAATAAATAATAAAATTAAAGGAATTGAAAATAATAATTTTGACGATATTATTATTAATATTGAATATTAGCAGGATATCTTTATACATATGTAGAATTTATATAATATGAGGTGAAAAAATGAAAATTCTAATTAAAAATATTGAAGAGATTCATTCAATAGATACTACTTCTTATAATTGTAAAAAACAATCCTCTATTGTTATTGAAGACAATTTAATTAAAAAAATTAATATTGCTAGTGATGAAATTCTTGAAGAATCTTTTGATAAAGTTATAGATGCTTCAGGCAAGATGGCTTTGCCTGGATTAATAAATACACATACACATTCAGCAATGACATTATTAAGAGGATATGCTGATGATCTATCATTGCAAGACTGGCTTGAAAATAAGATTTGGCCCTTTGAAGCAAGTTTAACAGCTGATGATATATATTGGGGTAGTAAACTTGCTATTATGGAAATGATTAAAACAGGAACAACTACATTTGTTGATATGTATTTTCAAATGGATAAAGTGGCTGAAGCAGTAAAAGAAAGTGGAATTAGGGGAGTTTTATCAGAAGGTCTTATAGAAGCTAATGATGGAGTTGATGGATTAAAATCTTCGCTGGAGTTTTGTCTTAAATGGAATGGACAAGCTAATGGAAGAATCCGTACAATATTAGGTCCTCATGCACCATATACTTGCTCTAAAGATTATTTATTAAAAGTTATAAGAATGTCTGAGGAAAATGATTTAATGATAAATATACATCTTGCAGAAACTAAGAAAGAGTATGAAGACAGTATTAAAAAATATGGTTTGACTCCTGTTGAATATCTTAATGAAATTGGATTATTTAAACAAGACGTATTAGCTGCACATTGTGTTTATCTATCAAATGAAGATATTGAGATATTAGCAAAAAATAATGTAGGTGTAAGTCATAATCCTAGCAGTAATATGAAATTAGCTAGTGGTATTGCTAAAGTTACTGATATGCTAAAGAGAAATGTTAATCTTAGTTTAGGTACAGATGGTGTAGCTAGTAATAATAATTTAAACCTTATAGAAGAAGCTAAAATAGCTTCATTTTTACAAAAAGTAGACTCTTTAGACCCTACAGTTATGGATATAGAAACATTACTTAAAATTCTAACTATAAATGCTGCAGAAGCTTTATTGTTAAATAAAGTAGGTAAAATAGAGGTAAATTATAAAGCAGATATCATTTTGGTAGATTTAGAAAAATCAAGCAAATCTTATCCTCACCATAATAATTTATCCAATTTATTTTATTCTTCTATTGGAGAAAATATAGATACAGTAATAATTGATGGCAATATTGTATATAATCAAGCTGAGTTTTTAACTATGGATAGAGAAGAAATATTTTATAATATTGAAAGGATTATTAAGAAGAAAAGTTTATAATTGTTAAACGTTATTCTTTTCTAGTTTTATAATTTTATTTTTTATCTGCATATTTAATTCCTTATTAGATGAATTAATTGTAATTGTTAGAAATATAAATATTATAAGATGAAAATCTAGAAAGGAGAGAGGATTATGATGAATCTATATTGTTGGAAATGTGGGACAAGAATTTATGATCAGAATATATTAGGGTTAGGTAAATTTGACAAGAAGATTGGTAAATATAAGGGGAAAAATTTTGTTGCTTTTAATTGTCCAAAATGCAGTAAAACAAGATATCAGATTTTAAATTCAAATTATTTAGAAACGCAAAATACTATTAATAGTTTTAATGATGGTTTGTCAAACAATATAGATATAGACCAGGTTATAGATTTTTATGATTTTTTAAAAGAAATTGATACTGTAGATAGTCTTCTTACTACTTGTGATAAATCAACAAATAAATTGCATAAAGATATTAATAAACCAATACTTCAACCTCTCGATGTTTTTAATTTATATAATACTCTTAATACATCCAAATTGAAAAGACTTATGGTACTTACTTTGGATAAAGATAATTATATTATATCATGGGATTTTTTGGGTGAAGGTTTAAGTCGTGCTATAAGTTATGACCCAAGAACTATTTTTCATACAGCATTTTTAATTGAAGAGAGGGCCTCTGTTATTATTGCTGAAAATATACGTAATAATTTTATAGAACCCAGCCAAAAAGATTTATTAATGACTAAGAAACTTATTAAAGCAGGCAAAATTTTAGGAATAGATTTTTTAGATCATATTGTTATAGAAGAAGATTCATATCATAGTTATGACCAGCTTAATTATATATGATATCCAAAATATCATGATTATTTTAACCCCCTTGTTCTATTCCTATTTGATTAAAATATATTTTAACAGGGGGGATTTTTTATGCAGGATAATTCAATTAAAATATTATTAGTTTGCCTTATAATATTAGGAGTTTTTCTTGGTGCTTATGAGGGATTATGGAGACAAGGAGCTAAAAAAGTATTAAATTATGAAACTGTTTTTTCAACTCATCAAAATGATATTTACTTAGTTCTAATATGGGATGCTTCAGAAAGTATGTGGGAAAAGGATTTTGGTGTGGAAAAAATTTTACAATCCAAAGAAGTTTTAATGACTTTTGTAGATGAAATGCCTGATGATATTAATATTGCTCTTAGAATTTTTGGTGCTAGAAGAACTGATGATTTAAAAGATTCTTTTCTTGCGGTACCTCTTCAAGATTCTAGTCGTGAGAACATGATTAATTTTATTACTAATGTTAGACCTTTAGGAAAATCATCAATTGCTCACTCTTTAAATGAAGCTAGAATGGATTTGCATGATGTGCAAGGGGATAAATACATGATATTAATTAGTGATGGAATTGATTATGGTGATATCCCTACAAAGGATGTTATAAATAAGCTTATAGAGGATGAAATCGTATTACATGTAGTTCATATAGGAGATAGTAATGAGGATATACAAAATGAACTAAAAGGGATGGTTGAAAAAACAGGTGGAGATTACTTCTCATACAATGAACAAGAAAAAGTAGTTAAGACAATTGCTAGATAAGATTAGGAGCAGTATGACCATTGTTATTTATGTGAAAGAGGCTTAGGTAGATATATTATATTAGTTTTTTTGTGCATTGTAAATAAAACAAAATATAAAAGAAGGAAAACAGTAATATATAGTAAATAAATATATAAACAGGCATAATTAAATTTAGGGGGAGATAATGTGAAAAAAAGTACAAAAATTCTAATATTTATTATAGCATTAGTTTTTATTTCTGTTTTAATTTTTTTCTCTTCAGGTACAAAAGTTTATACTGATTGGTTATGGTTTCAAAATCTAGATCTATCAGGAACTTTTTATACTATGTTTTTTACAAATTTTATATTACGCATAATTATAGGCTTTATTTTTGCTGGATTTATTTATCTTAATTTATCTTTTACCAGGAAACCATTATTGAGTTTTCTTCAGATTAAGAAAGAAGATAATGTTGAGTCTATTTTTACAAATCAAAATGATTCTATCTTGAAATACTTAGATAAATCAAAATTAAATTATATTTTTATTTTTGCTAGTGTAATTTTAGGGTTTTTATTTAGTTCTAATCGTCCTGATTTATGGGAGATAGTATTGAAATATATTAATCAAACACCTTTTGAATTTGTTGATCCTATTTTTGGCAAAGATATTGCTTTTTATGTTTTTTCATTGCCACTTTTTAATTATATAAGAGAAATTATTCTTGTATTAGTTGTCATTACATTAATAGTTATAACATCACTATATATTCTTGCTTCTGGAATAAATTCATTACAAGATTTGAAGTTTAAGTTAACTACTCGAGCTAAGGCACATATGACTACCTTAGTAACGTTGTTTTTACTACTAAAGGCCTGGGATTATAGACTTAGTATGTATAACTTACTTTATTCTACTGATGGAGTTGTATTTGGTGCAGGATATACAGATATTAATGCTAATCTTTTAGGATTGAGAATTTTATTTGTACTCGTTATACTAATAGCTATCATTCTTTTAATTAATTTATTTAGAAAAAGCTATACTTTGATTGTATGGTGTTTAGGCTTTTGGTTACTAGCTTCTATTGTATTTGGAGGTATTTATCCAGGAATTATACAGCACTATAGGGTTAGGCCTAATGAAAGAAATATGGAGAGTGAATATATTAGCCATAATATTGAAATGACATTGAAAGCATATAATCTTCATAATATAGAAGAAAGAAGCTTTGATGTTGATAATAATTTGACTGCTGATGATTTAATAGATAATCAAGAGACAATTGATAATATACGTCTTTGGGATCCACGTCCATTGAGTGATACTTATAATCAGCGACAAGCACTAAGGCAGCGTCATCGTTTTCCCGATATTGATGTTGATAGATATTATATTAATGGGGAATATAGGCAAGTTATGTTAGGTGCTAGAGAAATAGATCAAACTAGAGCTCAAACATGGGTAAATCAAAGACTAAAGTTTACTCACGGTTATGGAATTGCCATGAGTCCAGTTAATGAAGTTACTACAGATGGAATGCCTAAGTTTTTTATTAACGATATACCAGTTCAAAGTCATGTGGACCTTCTCTTAGAGAACCCAGCTATTTATTATGGAGAAATGACCAATGACTATGTAATAGCAAATACAAATGAAGGAGAATTTCATTATCCCACTGGATCAGAAAATATAGAGATTCATTATACCGGAACTGGTGGTGTAGAAATTAATAATATCTTTAGAAAAGCTATTTTTGGATTACGTTTTGGAGATATTAACTTTCTTTTATCTAATGATATAAATAATGATAGTAGAGTAATGTATTATCGAAACATACATGAAAGAGTGAGGAAAGCTGCACCATTTTTACGTTACGATAATGATCCATATATGGTGCTTGCAGATGGTCGTTTATTCTATATACAAGATGCTTATACAACTACCAATAGATTTCCTTATTCTCAACCAACACCTGGACTAGGAAATTATATTAGGAACTCTATTAAAGTAATTATAGACGCTTATAATGGAACTATGGATTATTATATAGTTGATAAAAATGATCCCATAGCAATGACTTATAAAAAGATTTTTCCTGATCTATTTATAGATGGTGATGAAATGCCAGAAGAACTTAGAAATCATCTTAGATACCCTGAGGATCTTTTTATAATTCAACATAAAATATATGAACGTTACCACATGAAAGACCCTGGTGTTTTTTATGATGATGAGGATCTTTGGGCTCGTCCTTCAGAAAGATATGGTGATCGTTCTATAATAATGAGTCCTTATTATACTATGATGAAACTACCTGGTTTTGAAGGTCTTGAATTTGTACTTATGTTGCCATATACAATTGATGGAAGAGATAATATGATTGCCTGGATGGCTGGACGATCTGATGGAGATCATCATGGTGAACTTGTTTTATATCAGTTTCCTACAGATAGAATAATAGATGGCCCTATGCAGATTGAAACAAGAATTGATCAGAATCCAGATATTTCTCGTGAACTTAGTCTCTGGAGCACACAAGGTTCTAGAGTTATCAGAGGAAATTTATTGGTTATACCAATAGAAAGTTCTATTCTTTATATAGAGCCACTTTATATGCAAGCAGAAACAAGTGAAATACCTCAACTTAATAGAGTTATTGTAGTTTTTAATGATATGGTTATTATGCGAAGAACTTTAGAAGAAGCTTTATTTGATATTTTTGGCGAAGGAGATACAGTTCAGCCAATTCCTGAAGAATATATGAGTGAAGAACTTATTAGATCAGATATAGAGGAAGTTCCAAGTCAAATACAAGAATTAATTAGTGATGCTATGTCATATTATAAACTGGCTCAAGAAAAATTAAAAGATGGTAATTGGTCAGAATATGGTGAATATATACAAGAACTTGAAAAAGTCTTAAATAAATTAAATGAAATGCAATAATTATTAAGTATTCATATCGCCTTGTGTATTTATTAAACACAAGGCGATACTAATATATAAAAATATTAATAATTATTGTAGATATGCTTATAATAAAGAGAGAATAATTATATACTCAACTTTCGGAGTTAAATTATTAGTGTAATGCTAGGCTAGCCATAAGTTCTGGCTAATCTTAATTTATAAAGTTTTATAAATTTAACTCAAATAATTGAGATTATTATATATTATAGATTATTGTTTATAGTCGATAATCATTAGTCTATAGTTCGATAGTCTATATAAATTAAAATACAGAAAGGATTAGAATATGAGCAAAGTGAATGAGTTTATTAAATATCAAAGCTCCAATAATATTGATATTTATATTTCAGATAATACTAAATTTAAGACTAATTACATACAATTTTTAATATTAAACCCCTTAGATAAAGATTCCGTTAGCAAAAATGCTTTGCTTCCCTATATTTTGTATAGAGGAAGCAAGAACTATCCTAGTATTAGAGATATTAAAATTAATCTAGATGAACTTTATGGAGCGGACTTATCTGTCTCAGTTATTAAGCGGGGAGAATTACAAATATTAAATTTTGCTATAGAATTAGTTAATGAGAAATATTTACCAGGTGATGAACTTTTATTGGAAAAAGCTTTACAGCTAATTAACGATATCATTGTAAATCCTTTGTTTACAAAAGATTTTTTTTCACAAGAGAAAGAATTTATAGTCAAGAAAATCAAATCTTTAGTTAATGATAAATATTCTTATTCTTTATTCCGATGTCAGGAAGAAATGTGTTCAGGAGAAACTTATAGCTTAAATAAACTTGGTATTGTTGAAGATTATCAAAAAATGGATTTTGAAGACCTTAAAAATCATTATGAGAATATAATAGAAGATAGTTATATGATGATGTTTTTAGTTGGAGATCTTGTAAAAGAAGAAACCTTTAAAAGTATTGATAAAATATTCAATTTTAAGCACAAGAAAAGCGAATTTAGTAATCCTACAATTTTAAAAAAAGATGTTAAAGATATAAAAGAAATCGAAGAATCTTTAAATGTTAATCAAGGAAAATTAGTATTAGGTTGTAGAACAGGAATTAATAAAAAAGATGATTTGTATTATCCATTAGTAGTTTATAATGGCATATTAGGATCTTTTCCACATTCAAAACTCTTTCAAAATGTTAGAGAGAAATCTAGTTTAGCATACTATGCTAGTTCCAGTCTTGAATCTACTAAGGGTTTATTAATGATTAACTCAGGGATTGAATTTCAGAATTATGCTAAAGCAAAAGAAATTATTTTGAAACAACTTGACGATTTAAAAGAGGGTAACTTTTCTGAAGAAGAACTAGAATGGACAAAAAAATCTTTAGTAAATGGATATCAGAGTTCAACAGATGATATTAGATCTTTATCTGCTTACTATTTGCTAGGTTTAATTAATAAAACTCCAGAAACATTTAATGAAGCAATTGAAAAAATAAAAAATGTAAGTAAAGATGATGTAATCAAAGTTGGAGAATCAATAAAATTGGATACAATATATTTTTTAAATAAGAAGGTGAATTCTTAATGTTAGAATTGCATCATGATATAATTAAAGAAAAACTATACTTTAAAACTCTTAATAATGGATTGAGTGTCTATTTAATGCCTAGAGATAATTTTAGTAAGGCTTATGGTATTTTTGCTAGTAACTATGGTTCTATTGATAGTAAATTTAAAGACCCTGATAATAATGAAATTGTTAAAGTACCAGATGGTATTGCACATTTTCTTGAACATAAACTTTTTGAAGGTGAAAATGAAGATACTTTTTCAATCTTTGCACGTTTAGGAGCATCAACAAATGCATATACAAATCAAAATACAACTGCTTATTTATTTCAAAGTAGTGAAAATATAATTGAAGCAAGTACTGCTTTATTAAACTTTGTCCAGGAACCTTATTTTACTGATGAGAATGTTGAAAAAGAGAAAGGAATTATAGAACAAGAAATAAGAATGTATGAAGATGATGCAAATTATCAAGTTTACTTTAATTTGCTAAGTGCTATGTATCATAAACACCCTGCAAAGATCGATATAGCTGGAACAGTAGAAAGTATTGCTAAGATAAGTAAAGAAGATTTATATTTATGCTATAATACTTTTTATAATCCAGGTAATATGGTCTTGTTTATAACGGGAGATTTTGTAGTTGAAGATATGATGAAAATTATAGAAGAAAATCAAAACAAAAAACAGTTCAAAAACTATGAGGAAATTGAAAGATTTTATGAAGACGAACCCCAAAATGTCTATGAAAATTTAGTTCAAAAAAATATGGATGTATCGCAAGCACTTTTTAGAATGGGAATTAAAGAAAATATAATTCCTAAGGACCCTATTGAAATGCTTAAACAGGATATAGCTTCAAATATTTTAATGGATATTTTAATAGGAAAAGGTAGTAGTCTTTATCAAGAACTCTACAATGATGGACTAATTGATAATAGTTTTGGTCACTATTATGTTTTAGAAAAAGGCTATGGATATGCTTTGCTTGGCGGTAAAAGTAATGATCCAGAGCTCTTATATAATAGCTTGAAAGAAGTCTTTTTAAATAATAAAAAGAATATAAAAGAAGATGATTTTAAGAGATTATTAAAAAAGAATATAGGCGAATATGTTGAAGGGTTTAATTCTTTTGATAACATTGCATCAGATTTTATATCTTTTCATTTTAAAGGACTAAATTACTTTGATTACTTAAAGATAATGGAAGATATAAACTATGAATATATATTAAAGAGATCTAAAGATTTATTTCAAGAAGAACATATATGTAGGTCCATAATTGAAAGAGCTTAAATAAATAAGAAACTACTATAATAAAAACTCAGACCAATGGTCTGAGTTTACTTACTTATTTTATCAAAAAATAATAAAACATTAAATGTTTAATATATCTAGAAAGGTTTGAACAGATTTTATCTAAGTCATTTTATTTTATATTTTTTGATTATGTTTTTCTTGATTACCCTATTATATATACGATATAATTATAAATAAGCCATGTATTGAAGTGTTAAGACTAAATTAGTATCTAGGAATTGTTTGTAGTGCTTTCTTCTTTTTTTCTTAAATACAAACATGGTTTATTTATGTATTAATTAATATTATTATATAAATATAATAAAAGATCTGCTAAATAAGGAGACTAAAATGAGTAGTTTTCAAAAACGAAATTTAACTAATAAAATTAAAAAGATGGCTAAAGAAATTGGATTTGACTTGGTAGGAATCACAACTGCTGAGCCTTTCTCTAAAGCATATCAAGTGATAAAAAATAGAAACTTAAATAAATTTATCAAAAATGACAAAGTATTGCTAACCCATCCTAAAAATCATTTAGAATCAGCAAAATCAATTATTGCTCTAGCCTTATCTTATGCTAGTAGTGATATTTCAAATCAAAGAAATCAGTATATTTCCTTATATGCTCGCAGCAAAGATTATCATTTAATAATGGAAGAAAAAATGCAAGAAATAATAGATTATCTCTATAAGATAGTTCCTAATTTTAAGAGTAAAGCATATTGTGATACTGGTTCAATCTTAGACAGAGAAGTTGCATATAGAGCCGGTCTTGGCTGGATTGGTAAGAGTAATAATTTAATCAATCCTGTCTTTGGATCTTATATAGTGTTAGGTGAAATTATTACAAATATAGACTTGATATATGATGAACCTATGCAGTCTAGATGTAACGAATGTAGTTTATGTATAGATAAATGCCCAGCAAAAGCTTTTAAAGCACCTTTACACCTGGATTCCGAAAAGTGTTTGAGCTATATTACGCAGAAAAAAGGATATTTAGGTGAAACAGAAAGAAACAGTATCGGGAATAACTTATGGGGGTGTGATACATGTTTAAGTATTTGTCCTTATAATAAAAAAATTCCACTTGATAGACATCCAGAATTTAAGCCTAAAATTGAAGCTGATAGTAAACAAATTTTAGAACTTACAAAAAATAATCTTACAGAAGCTTGGAAAGAATCAGCTATTACTTGGAGAGGTCTAAGGATACTAAAACGTAATACTTTAATTAATATGGCTAATAAACCTGAAATTAATAATCTTCCTATATTAATTAAAGAATTAAAAAATCCATCTCCTGTTTTAAGAACTTATGTAGTATGGGCTTTAGGAGAAATAAAAGATAATTCAATTAGCAATATTTTAAGGAAACATTATTATTCTGAAAAAGATGAAAACGTTTTAAAAGAAATAAAAAAATTATTTAAGAAAAAAAAATCACATTGGGGTGAACTTGATGATTAATGTGACTATTTCCGGAAAAGATCATGTTTTTCCGGAAGGTATAAAATTAGAAGAACTAATGTTTAAAATAAAAGGTTATGATCCTAAAATAACAGTAGCTGCAATTGTAAACAATCAATTAGAGGATTTATCTATGCCTTTATATGATGACTCAAATATAAAATTTTTATCTATTAATGATGAAATTGGGAATCGGATTTATCGTAGAAGTCTTTTTATAGTATTAGCTAAAGCCATATATGATTTGTTTCCAAATTCTAAGTTGTCTATAGAGCATTCTCTTAGTAACGGAATATATTGTGAAATACACAAAGAAAAAGTTTTAACAAAAGAAGAGTTAATAAAAATTAAAGAAAATATGATTGATATTATAAATTCTAATTTTCAGATAAAAAAACATAAGCTTTCAAAAAAGAAATTAATTCACATATATAATCAACAAGAAATGAAAGATAAAATTAATGTTTTAAATGATATAAATAAAGATGAATTTGATGTATATGAATTAGATGGATATTTTGATTACTTCTTCTATAATATGGTACCGAGGACTTCTGTGCTTGATAGATTTGATCTTCATATGAGATCACCTGGCTTTGTATTATTATATCCTCAAAGGGGTAAGCCCTATGATGTTCCTTTATTTATTGAACAAGCGAAATTAGCTGGAGTTTTCTATGAATATGAGAAATGGGGAGAAGTCATAGGGGTATCAGGCGTTGATGATCTAAATGAGGTAATTAAGAATAAAGAATATAACGATTTGATTCTTATTACAGAAGCTCTTCATGAAAAAAAAATAGCAAATATTGCTGATAGGATATCTGAAGATATAGAAAATAATAAAATAATTTTAATTGCTGGTCCTTCCTCATCGGGAAAAACTACATTTGCTCAGCGCTTAGCTATTCAATTAAGAGTAAATGGTTTAAGACCTGTTGCTATATCTACAGATGATTATTTTGTAAATAGAGAAGATACTCCTCTAGATGAGGATGGTAATTATGATTTTGAATCAATTAATGCAATTGATTTGGATTTATTTAATATGCATTTATTGAGCTTAATAAATGGTGAACTGATTAATATTCCTACATTTAATTTTTATCTGGGAAAAAGAGAGTTTAAAGGAAAGAAATTAAAAATAGAAAGTGATCAACCTATAATTATCGAAGGAATTCATAGTTTAAATGGTCTTTTAACTGAAATAATACCAGAAAATATTAAATATAAGATATATATTAGTGCTTTAACTCAAATAAATATTGATAAACATAATCGAATACCTACTACAGATACTAGATTAATTAGAAGAATTGTTAGGGATCATTATTTTCGCAATCATACAGCAAGCAATACAATTGATATGTGGCCAGCAGTAAGGAGAGGAGAAGAAAACAATATTTTTCCTTATCAAGAAAAAGCCGATATAATTTTTAATTCAGCATTAATTTATGAGTTAGCGGTTTTAAAAAAATATGTTGAACCTCTTTTACATGCGATAAAGATGGAAGATGACAATTATTATCAGGCTCAAAGATTATTAAAATTATTAACATGTTTTTTGCCAATGCCAGAGGATGACACACCTCAAGTATCCATTTTAAAAGAATTTATTGGAGGAAGTACATTTTTTTAATCTAGGAAAGATTAGAAAAAAACTCTTCTTGTAGTAATATAGGAAACTAATAATTATATAAAATCTGATAAAAAAGATATGGTTTTACCTATAATTTAAAATGCTTTTTTAGTTTTTCTCTAATTTCCGTCCAATTATTAACTCTAGTAATCATATTTTTATTTTCAATAAAGTCTGCATTGTGATATTTATTAACTAATAGGACTTTAATTCCTATTTCGCTTAATTCTTGAGCATTTTTAACATGATCTTCAATAAATATATTGATTTCTTTTTTAGAAGCTAGCGGTGCTTTATCTTCTTCATGTGATATACTTGTATATTTTATTTGATTTTTATCTACCCAATTTTTAGTGATTTGTTGATGTTTTTTATCTCGTGCTGTTATTAAATGGATATCAAAACCTTGATCATAGAATTGATTTATAGTTTCTTTAGCTCCATTAGATATTCTTACTTCTTTATAGATATCTTCAATTTTTTCTTCGATAAATGAATTTATTTGTTTTAGGGGTAAATTATATGCTTTATCAAAATAATAGGAGTTATTTACCATTTTGATATCATAACCTAGATAAGTACAAAGAGCATCATGCCAAATATTTTTATTAGGATGTATTTCATCAGTTATTACACCATCTATGTCAATTCCAATTGTTTTTTTCATAATAACCTCCACATGATAGTGATACTTAATTATAGTCCCTTTTAATTTAGTTAATGATATAATAGTAAAAGTATTAAGTCAATAGTCACATCTATAAATTATATAAAAATATGTTAAATTACAGTAATAGCTTTAATATAAATTAAGAAAGGAATGCTTTCTATGAATAAAAAAAATATAAATTTTTTACTTGATAAATTAAAAATTGAATATCCACAGGCAAAAACAGAATTAAATTATTCAAATGCATTTGAATTATTAATTGCTACAATTTTATCTGCTCAAACAACGGATAAGCAGGTAAATAAAGTTACTGCCGAATTGTTTCGAAAGTACAAGAAAGTAGAAGATTTTATTAAATTAGAAAAAAATACCTTAGAAAAAGAAATAAATAGTATTGGTTTATATAAGAATAAAAGTAAATATATAATTGATACTTGCAAAATGTTGCTAAAAAATTATAACGGAGAAGTTCCGAATAGTAGAGAAGAATTGATTAAATTACCAGGAGTTGGTAGGAAAACAGCCAATGTTTTATTGTCTTGTATTTTTAATAAGAATGCTATAGCAGTTGATACACACGTTTTTCGTCTTGCCAACAGAATTGGAATAGTAAGTTCTAAAAACTTCTTAACTGTTGAAAAAGCCCTTATGGAACAAATTCCTGAAGAAAATTGGTCTGAAATGCATCATTGTTTAATCTATCATGGCAGAAGAGTTTGTAAAGCCCGTAATCCTCAGTGTGAAAATTGTGTTATAGCGGAAATTTGTCAATATTATAAAAATAGAAAAGAAGAGAAATAATTATATGCTAAAACTACTATAATGCGAGAATACAATAGAAGTAAACAAAAAAATCATATTAACTTTCGGAGTTATAAAACTCCGAAAGTTGTTCTAATCATTACCTTTCCCCCATGGTAATAATTTTTGCAATATAGTTTGGTTTTGATTTTTTTTATTGTCTAGTCGTTTTCTTATTTCTTTTACAAGCTCTCTGTCTCTTCTTTCCTGTGTAATACTTAATAATTTTACAGCTTGAAGATATTCTTCCTTTAGATGCTTTTGGCCGTTCTTTAATTCATCCAATCCATCTTCAATTTTTTCAAACTTATTTAGGAGTGCTTCTACAAGATTAGATATATTTGTGTCTGACCCTGATATCATAGTTGCTGCAATGTCCTGCTGGCTTTCTTCTAAATTTAATATCTCACGTACTTGTTTAATTGAGTATTTTTGATCATATAAATATATTTTTATCTTTTTAAGAAGGTTTATATTTTCTTCAGAATATTGTCTATATCCATTTTCATTTCTTTGTATATTTAAAATATTAGATAATTCTGATTCCCAATAACGCAAAGTTGACGGGGCTAAGTTTAATATTTTCGCTGCTTCAGAAGTTGTATATTTCTCTGTACTCATTTTATACCTCCTTTCTGCTAAAATATCTATAATCTAGTAAAATAATTAATTATAATTTTTCCTTATATATCACTTATTCTCTATATAAGAAAAATTTCCTGCAATAAAAAACCAGATTTAGGAAAAAGGATTTTGCCTTTCTATAAAGAATTATAATTATTAAGGATATAAAGTAATATTAGTATATTGAACAAATTAGCTTTGCTTATCTTATTTTATAATGAAAAATTCTTGATGAGGCCTAATCGAATATGCTTATACACGAATTAGCATTGTGTTTTTTAAAAAAAGATTCGGGTGAGCTAAATTGTCCACAGGTTACGAAAGCATATAATTTCCCTAGCTAATAAAAAAGTTTTATTACATAAAACTTTAAAAGTGAAATAAAACAGTTTTAAATCTTTACAAAATTATTTTTAAAAGGAGACACTTATGAAATTAAATAAAGAAAAAAATAAATATTATGCTATATTATTAACTGGTATTTCCATTGGAATTATATTTGTATTTTTAAATTATTTTCTTATAGAAAGTTCAGATGTATTTGGTAATAGTATGGAAGAAAATCAAAAGATTGAGAAAGAAAGTAGTGTTCATTTGAAACAAGTAGAATTCGATTTAAAAGAAGAATATAATCAAGACAGATTAAAATTAAATAATCAAGTAGAATTAACACTAGATGTAGAGAATACCATAAATAGAAAATATAATGATGAGATTGATGAAAAAAAAATAGCTAGTTTATTAGATATTGCTAGGGATAGTTATTATGCAGGAAATTTTGATGAATCTTTGCAAAACTACCAAAACATATTAAAATATGAACAATATAACCTACAAGCCTTAAAAAATCTTTATTTTATAAATAAAGAATTAGGATTTTTAGATCAATCCATTAATTACTTAAATAAAATTTTAGAAATAGATCAAGATAATTTATATTGGATGTTTAGAAAGGCTGTTCTTTTATATCAGCATGGTACTTATCTAGAAGCTAAGAATATACTTTATGAAGTTCAGCAAAGACAAGAAAATAAGTTGAAAGAACAAAATGATATAAATCATAACAATATTCTAAGTGATAAAGAGTATTCAATTTTATTATACTATCTTGGGCAAAGTTATATAAAAATAAATGATTATGAAAATGTAGAATCATCATTTCTGAGAGGTATAGAAATTGATAGTAATCTAATACTAAATTACTTAGGTTTGGCTAATTTCAATAATATTAATAATAATTACCAAAATGCAATAAATTTTTATAATGAGGCATTACGGAGAGACTCTAGTCTATCTTTTATATTTCCAAAATTAGCTTTACTCCATGAGAAAATTGAAGATTATAGATTAGCCTACACTTATTGGAACAGAAGTATATCTACTAATAATCAAAGAAATTATGCAAGACAACGTGTTAATAGTATACTTGAAAAATATCCTGAATTTCGTCAAGAAGAGATTGATAGGAAAGCAGAAACAAGAAGAAATATTGATTGGTTTCAACTTGATGATCATCCAAAAGGAGAAAATATAATTGATGTCAGAGTAGGACTTATTGAAGACGTGAATAGTCTATCGTTGCAAGTAGGTAATGACTTTAAAATATATAATGTTAATAATGATATAGTATTAGAAGGGAAAAGTAATAAAGAGTATAGAATTGATTATAAAAATAATGTTTTCAGAATTTATCATGAAGATGAATTAATTAAAATTATCAGTACTGATAAATCAATTACAATAGTTCTTAATGATAATAGGTATCCATTTATGTTATATGATGTATCATATGGTGAAGGTTATTTCTGGGCAGGAACTGAAGATAGACAATATAGAGGTGTTCTAGAGTTATATCCAAATAGTGACAGTGATTTTAATGCTATAAATATAGTAAACTTAGAAGAGTATATATTTTCAGTTGTACCAGCCGAAATGCCAGCTTGGTGGCCAGAAGAAGCTATCAAAGCACAAACAATTGCAGCAAGAACATATGCTGTTAATAATTTAGGTAAACATGCTTCTAGTGGTTTTGATTTATGTGATACTGTTCATTGTGCTGTCTATAATGGAATTAGATCAGAAACATCAAGAACAAACAAACTTATATTAGAGACAAAAGGTGAAATTGCGACATATAATAATCAGCCAATTACAGCAGTATTTAGCAGCAATAGTGGTGGTTATTCCGAGAGAAGTGTTGATATATGGGGTGGTAATGTTTCATATTTAGATGGAGCTAATAATATGAGTATTGAAGATTTTGTATTTCCATTAGAACCATATCAATTAGAACAATGGTTGTTAGCAGAACCTGATTCTTATTCAAATATTTCACCTTATGTAGGTAGAAATATTTATAGATGGATCATGGTTTTGGAAGCCGATTATTTAAAAGAACGTTACAATTTAAATGAAGTTGTTGATATTATAGCTACTGATAGAACTAATGGTGGAACAGTTAATACTGTTATACTTAAAAGTGAAGACAGAACCTTAGAATTTAAAAAAGATAGAATTAGAAGTTCTTTAGGTGGGCTAAAAAGTAATAGATTTTTTATAGAAAAGTCTTATGACTCTAACAATTTTATTGAAAAAGTTATTTTTTATGGTAGCGGATGGGGACATCATGTAGGTATGGATCAAACTGCTTCTGCAGGTATGGCAGTTAGTAATTATAATTATGACGAAATTATTATGCATTTCTATAAAGGTGTAGTTATTGAAAAATTGTATTAAAAAATATAGATATATACAAAAAATCCCTTGCGAGGGATTTTTTTGTATATATTAATGTTTTAATGGTAAGAATATAAATAAAATCATTTTATCGAATTTCTTAGCATTTAAAACATTGGAGGTTTTTTATGAAGTCTAAATTTAAAATTATTATCAATATTATAATAATTATTGTGATTATTACTACAGTTATTACTTCACAAGGATTTATTAAACATAATGTTGAAGTGGGTGATACTTTAATATCTATTGCGACAAATTACAATATACCCATTGAAACTTTAATAGAAATTAATAATATTGAGAACCCTGATATAATATACGTTAATCAAAAAATAAGGATACCAAAACAAAACACTTATATAGTAAAAAAGGGGGACTCCTTATCTGTGATTGCAAGAAAATTAAATGTTAAATTATCAGAATTAATTGATAAGAATAAGCTTTTAAATCCAGATAGAATTTTTGTTGGACAAAAACTTGAAATACCTATAATAGATGAAAAAAAAGATAGTGAGAGTAGAGAACGTTACCAAGTAGCTTCTCGTTCTCAGAATGTTAATTATATATGGCCTGTCCTTGGTAGAATTAGTTCTGAATACGGTTGGAGGATACACCCAATTCGGAATAATCAAGACTTTCATACAGGGATTGATATAGCTGTTCCTATTGGAACGCCAGTATATGCAGCAGCCGCAGGAATCGTGGAATTGAGCGCATGGTCTGGAGGTTATGGAAAATTAGTTATTATTCGTCATAGAGACGAAAGTCTCACATATTATGCACATAATCATGAATTACTTGTGAATGAAGGTGAAATAGTACAACAAGGCAAAATAATTGCTTTTAGTGGTAATACTGGACTTGCTACAGGTCCTCATTTACATTTTGAAATTAGAAAAAACAACAAACACTTAGATCCACTATTATATTTAAATGATGATTATAGAAGAGAGAGTTTAAGAGTATGATGTGTATTATAAGAGTATATTAAAATGTATTATATATATAAAGTATTGTTATAATAATATTAATAGAAGGAGTAGATATACTATGAGTGAGGAAAAAATTGAAGATATAATAAACTTTGTCGTAAAAAATCCTCAAAGTACAGCTAGTAGGACTATTTTGCGTAGATTTAAAATAAATAACGTTGATTTTGAATCAAGCAAAGAATTAGCATTTGAAATTAAAGAAATATTGCAAAATGAGAAAAAAGATGAAGTCGACTTTTGTTTTTATTTGGTTAAATAATTTGACAATTTGATATTACTAAGGTAAAATTTATTTAGTTGGAAAAAGCTAACCTAGCGTTAGCTTTTTCGAATATTAATTTTTATTATTACTTATAAATTTATTAAATATATAATATTATATAATAGGAGGATATAAATATGAATATAGTACTAGTAGAACCCGAAATACCACACAATACTGGTAATATTGCGCGAACATGTGCAGTTACAAATAGTAGTTTGCATTTAGTTAGGCCATTAGGTTTTTCCACAGATGATAAGTATTTAAAAAGAGCTGGCTTAGATTACTGGGATAAGTTAGAAATACATTATTATAATTCTATAGAAGAGTTATTTAATAAATTTCCGAATAGTAATTTTTATTTTACATCAACAAAAGCTCCTAACGTATATGATCAAATATCTTATGAAGAAGATGACTTTTTAGTGTTTGGAAAAGAGACAGCTGGTTTACCTGAAGATTTACTTGAAGATAATTTAGAAAAATGTATTAGAATACCTATGAGCAGTGGTTTGAGGTCAATTAATCTTGCTAATTCTGTGTCTATAATTCTATATGAGGCTCTTAGACAGCAAGACTTTCTTGACTTAAATAAAAAAGGTAAATATAAACTATAATTTAATTAGTAATTTTTAAAGGATTTTTATATTCTTTTGTAGAAATAAATATATATATAATTATATTTTTGATATTAATAGGGGGATAAGTATGCATAAATACAAAGCAATTATAATTATAATATTTTTACTATTATTAACAATTTCTACAAATGCAATACCATTACAAAATGGAGATCGAGGAGAAGATGTATTTAAAATTCAAGAATACTTAAATCAAATGGGATATGATATAACAATTGACGGGATCTTTGGATATGAGACTGAGAATATTATTAAAGACTTTCAGTCAAACAAGGGATTAACAGTTGATGGTATTGTTGGTAAAAAAACAGTTGAGGCTATTAAAGAATCTATTAAAAATATTAAATATATCATTCAAGAAGGAGATTCATTGTCTTATATAGCATTTAAATATGATACTACTGTGGAAGTAATTAAAGAAATTAATAATCTTAATTCAGATTTTATTAGAATAGGGCAAGAAATAAAAATACCTAAAACAGGTATTGGTGGAGGAGATAATAAGCTGATTTCTTCCACTATATATCATACAGTACAAAGAGGAGATGCACTTTCATTAATTGCAAAAAGATATGGAGTTGATATTGAGACAATTAAGTTAGCTAATAATTTGCGTAATGATATTATTAGGATTGGGCAAGACTTAGTAATTCCTCATGAAGAGAGGAATATAAACCAGCCTTTTCAGCTTCAGAGAGGATCTTTTATATGGCCAGTTTTAGGAAGAATTTCATCTCCTTTTGGATATAGAAATCATCCTATTAATAATACTAGACAATTTCATAATGGACTTGATATTGCAGTTCCATTAGGAACTGAAATTAGAGCTGCAGCTGCTGGAAAAGTTGCACAGAGTGGTTTCTTTGGTGGTTATGGGAAAACAATTATAATTGATCATGGTAATAATGTAAGAACCTTATATGCGCATAATTCAAGGCTTCTTGTCAGTGCTGGAGATACCGTTAGTACAGGTCAAGTAATTGCTTTAGCAGGAAGTACAGGTGTAAGTACAGGAAGTCATTTGCATTTTACTATTTATGATAGTGATGATCCTGTAAATCCAATACCATACTTACCATAAAAAAGATTACTGTATAAAATACATAGGACTCAGGAAATAGTTATCTGTTTTTATAAGATTAAACATATAAAAAGGTCAGCAATATAATTGCTGACCTTTTTTTTATCCGATTAAGGCTTTATCTTGAACTTTTTCTGTTTTAAGTACTTGATCATATGTTTTACGATCTTTAAACTCTTCCTTTTTTCCTCGATTCCATTGGGACACTGGGGTTAAAAATCCTACAACTCTTGAGTAAATTTCACATTTTTGTCTTGGCATTATAAATTCCTCCTTATGATTTTTAAATTAAATAATTAATTTCTTATTTTCACATATTTAATCGAACCTTGAACTAAATTTTTAAATTCTTTTAATTTAGAATGAGGAAATTCATTTTTATTCATTAAATTTGGATCTAATGTATTTCCTGATTTAAAGTTTTGTATAAAATATTTTTTACTTCCATTTAGAAGTGAAGCTATTTCTTGAAAGTCATTAGTATTATGAATGCCAGGTACAACTGTTGTCCTAAATTCATAGTCTAATGATGATTTTTTTATTGCAGTAATAGATTCTAAAATATAATCAGTATTTACTTCCCGATTAATAATATTCTTATACTTTTTTAATGGACCTTTAATATCCATAGCTATATAATCAATCAGTTTATCTGTAATAAGTTCTTTAATTATAGCCGGCTTACTACCGTTTGTATCTAATTTAACTTTTAAATCCATACTTTTAACTGTTTGTATGAATTGATAAAGATTTTCTTGAAGACTTGGTTCTCCACCAGTAATACTAATACCGTCAATAAGTCCTTTTCGTTTACTTAAAAATGAATAAATATATTCCATAGGAAAATATTCATCCTTAGAATTATAGTTATTGATTAATTCTGGGTTGTGACAAAAAGGACAGCTAAAGTTACATCCTTGAGTAAAGATTATACTAACTATATGACCTGGGTAATCTATTAAACTTGTTTTTTGAAAACCTGTAATTTTCATATTTATCCTCTCAACAATAGAATAGATAATTTTTAATTATTCTACTTATCTAAATAAGCACTTTCAGCATCGCATTTTGGACAATATTCATGTTCCCCGGATAAATAACCATGTATTGGACAAATGCTAAATGAAGGTGTAATTGTATAATACGGTAGTTTGAAATTCTCTGCAATTCTTTTTACTAAGATTTTTGTGCTTTGTTTTGATGGTAATCGTTCACCTATAAATCCATGTAAAACAGTACCACCAGTATATCTAGATTGTAATTCATCCTGCATTTCTAAAGCTGTGAATATATCGTCTGTATATGAAACTGGTAAATGTGTTGAATTTGTGTAATATGGAGAAGCACCTTCGCATTTCACACGATCTTCATTAGCAGAAATAATTTTTTCAGAAAATTTTTCTTTATCTAGTTTAGCAAATCTAAATGAAGTACCTTCAGCAGGAGTTGCTTCTAGATTATACATATTTCCGGTTTCCTCTTGAAATTGTCTCATTTTATCTCTCATAAAGTCCATAACTTCTATAGCAAAAGATAAGCCTGCATTACTTCCGATATCATTATCCATAAAATTAATGAGAGCTTCATTCATACCATTAATCCCAATTGTATTAAAATGATTTTGCCAGTAGTTATCAAATCTACCTTTTATATCACGAAGATAAAACTTGGAATATGGATAAAGACCAGTATCAGTAAATCTTTCTAAAACCTTTCTTTTAAGCTCTAAACTATCTTTAGCGTATTCCATTAGGTCAGCTATTCGTTGTTTAAAGTCATCTTTATTATCGGCTAAATAACCTATACGTGGTAGATTTATAGTTACCACTCCTATACTACCTGTCATCGGATTAGCTCCAAATAATCCCCCACCACGTTTTCTTAACTCTCTATTATCTAGTCTTAACCGACAACACATACTCCTGGCATCTTCAGGACTCATGTCAGAATTTATAAAATTTGAAAAGTAAGGTATCCCATATTTGGCTGTCATTTCCCATATTGGCTCATATACTGGATTAGACCAGTCAAAATCACTAGTTATATTATAAGTAGGAATAGGAAAAGAGAAGACTCGTCCTTTTGCATCGCCTTCCATCATTACTTCAGCAAAAGCTTTGTTTAACATGTCCATTTCACTTTGAAACTCACCTAAAGTTTTTTTCATAGGTTCACCGGCAACAATAGCAGGTTGATCTGCAATTGCTGGTGATGGAGTAAGGTCCATAGTTATATTTGTAAAGGGAGTTTGAAAACCGACTCTTGTTGGAACATTCATGTTATATATAAATTCCTGTATTGCTTGTTTTACTTCTTTATATGATAAGTTATCGTAATATATAAAGGGAGCTAGATAGGTATCAAAATTAGCAAATGCTTGTGCTCCTGCAGCTTCACCTTGTAAAGTATAGAAAAAATTAACGATTTGCCCTAAAGCAGTTCTAAAATGTTTAGGTGGTTTACTTTCTACTTTAGTAGGTACCCCTCCAAATCCAGTTAACAATAAATCATGTAAATCCCAGCCACAACAATATACTGATAAATTGCTAAGATCATGAATATGCAGATCACCATTAATATGCAAATCTCTAATTTCTTTAGGATATATTTCTTGTAACCAATATTGACTTGTTACTTCTGAAGCTATATGATTATTTAAGCCTTGTAAAGAAAAACCCATATTACTATTTTCGTTAACTTTCCAATTACTTCTATCTAAATATGAACTTATTACATTTAATGCATCATCAAATAATCTTTTAGTATCCCTTAGTTTTGCATGTTGTTCACGATAAAGAATATATGATTTTGCTATATCTGAATATCCTTTTTCAATTAGTATTTTTTCTACAAGATCCTGTATTTGCTCTACACTAGGCATACCATCTTCTTTAAAGAAAATATCCAAATAAGATAATATTGATTGGGTTATTTCATTAGCAATGTTTTGACTTTCCCTACCTACAGATTTTGTTGCTTTTAAAACTGCATTTTTAATTTTTTCTTCATCAAATAGAACTTCTCTGCCATCTCTCTTTGTTATACGCTTAACCATAAATATCCTCCTTAAGATTATGTAAATTAATTGTTACATAGAATTAGAATATAACTTTAAAAGACTTAATAAATATATATGATAAGGTATGCAGAGTTAATTGTCAAGAGTTATTAAGTCTTTTTTTCGCTATATATTGTTGCATATTTTCTTCTTAAACACTATATATAGTATATTCTTTCTTTAAAGATGAATTCCTGCATGAAAAAAATATTTTATTTAATATTTTACCTTTAGCTTAAATTTCATTTAAATAATGTTTTTATACAAATAATAATAAAAATAATTATAAATGTACTTGACAATGAAAAACAAAAGTGGTAAGATAAATAACGTTGCAGGAAAACAGACGGCAACTAAGGGCCATTAGCTCAGTCGGTAGAGCACCTGACTTTTAATCAGGGCGTCGAAGGTTCGATTCCTTCATGGCTCACCATTAACGCGGGGTGGAGCAGTTTGGTAGCTCGTCAGGCTCATAACCTGAAGGTCATCGGTTCAAATCCGGTCCCCGCAACCAAATTTAATATTTTTTAAGTAAAATGTGGTGAGATAGCTCAGTTGGTAGAGCAGAGGACTGAAAATCCTCGTGTCGACAGTTCGATTCTGTCTCTCACCACCATTTTTATATTAACGAACTGTATAATTTTGTAATCTATAGGTAAATTTTCAAAGGACATTTAACGGGAAATAACTAATGGGAAAATATTATATTTAGAATGCGTGGCAAAGCTAATTATTTTTTTATATTTTTGGCAATTCATTTATTGCTTCTTTTTTCTCTTCAATATCTGTATGTGTATATATTTGAGTAGTAGATATATCAGCATGTCCTAATAATTCTTGTAATACTTTTAAATCTTTAGTTTGATAGTATAATAAACTAGCGAACGTATGTCTTAATTTATGTGGTGTTATTTTGCTAGCATTTTTCACTCCAGCTAATTTTGCATATTTTTTTACCATTAGTTGAATAGAACGGACACTTATTCTGCGACCTTGTCGTGATAAAAAAAGTGCATCACTATCTGATTTATCTTTAATTTTCATTTTTTTTCTATCTAATTTTATATATATATTAATTGCTTTTAAAATATCCTCATGTAAAGGTAAAATTCTTTCCTTGTTTCCTTTACCATAAAATTTAACTAATTTATATTCAAAATCTATGTTCTCGATATTTAGATTTACTAATTCAGAAACTCGTAAGCCAGCATATAAGAATAATTTAATGATAGCTATATCTCTTATTTTATTTATACTATCATATTCTTCTATTGCTTTTATATAGCGACTGGCATCATTTAACTTCATATAGATAGGTTCAGCATTATTTTTAGTTTTGCTTGCCTCAATGGTTAAAGTGGGATTGTTTTTTATAATATTGTTTTTATGTAAGTATTTAAAAAATGAGCGAATAGAATAAAGTTTTCTATTACGAGTAGAAGGGCTATTTTCTTTAATTAAGATTATGTCGGCTAAAAAATCTGCTATTTGATATTTATCAATTTTTTCAACCTCTAAATTTTCTTTTTGCTTTGTATTATAATTTTCACTCAAGTAATCGTATAAAAGATTTAGATCCATGACATATTCTTTTATTGTTAATGGAGAATAAGCTTTTTCAACTGCCAGGTATTTTTTAAATATATTTATTGCTTTAGCTAGTAACATGTATAATCCCTCCGGTTAGTAATTTACTTGTTATTAAATATTAGAAATTCCAAATACATAAAATAACTAATACAAAGACTTGATGTTCCGCGACGCAAGTTTATTTGTTTTTCTGATAATAAAATCTATAAACTCTAGAACCATAAGATAATAAATATTATATATAAATATTAAGAACTATGTAGTTTTAATATATATTAATTATAGCATAAATAAAAGATTTATCTAAATTAATAATCAAGTATTTTTTTTATTTCATAAATTAATTGTATTTTTAATTGTTTTTATAATATAATAGAGTATATAAATAAATAAAGGAGGAATTATGAAAATGAAATTAGATTTATATTACTTTCCCAGTTGCCCTTTTTGCAAAAAAGTTATTAATTATATTAAAAAAAATGATATTGAGGGAGAAGTGAACTATAAGAATATACGACAAGATAATGTTTCAAAAAATGAACTAATAAATAAAGGGGGGAAAGAGCAGGTACCTTGTCTTTTTATTGATGGAGAAGCATTATATGAATCTGATCTAATAATTAAATGGTTAGATGATAATATAATTAAAAAATAGTAAAATATAATATTAAAAAAATTATAATCATTATCTAATATTATTATAAGTTACTAATAACTTTTAACAGCTATATATATGGAAAGGAGATAGGAATGAATATAGATATAGTAAATTTACAAGAAATAATAAATTTTGTTAGAGCTAATGGATTACTTTTCTCATTATTTGTATGCTTTGTATTACTTACATTAGTATTTAAAATAGTAATGATATTAGTTTTAAATTTTTCTCTTATGAAGATGGAAAAAAGTATTCAAGAAAATTTAGATGAAAATATATTCTTTAAAAATCTTTTAGAGAGCTATCAGGAACAACTTAAGGTTCAGTATAATTTAGTTAATACTAAATCTTTTCTTAATAATTATTTTCTTCAAAATAAAAGGAAACATATTTTTTTCATAGAATTAATCGAACGTAGTGACTATTTTTATATACTTATAGGACTTTTAGTTTCATTTATATTATCTTTATCTGCAATAATCTCTCTGAATTTAGAGGATTTAAATGGTTTTGATGATTTTTTTATTCGAATACAAGATATGTTATATGTACTTAGGCCAGTTTTATTCTTCTTAATACTAGGTATTATTGCTGCAATTATTGTAAATATTTTTATAAGAGTATTCAATTTGAGAAAACGAATAGAAAATATAAAAACAAAACTAGAAGATTATTTGGAAAATAAGGTAAAACATAAGTATAATTATAAATTGAAACAATTAAAATTATTTGAACAGTTAATCGAAACTATAGATACTGGCTTTGTTCGTCTAGAAGACCTTTTAGAGGAAAAAGAAGATATAACAAACAATGATAACGGAAATAATGTTTATAAAGAAAATCAAGAAAAAATTGTAAAAGAAATTGCTGCAACAAATGAAAAGAATGTGATAGATAAAAATGAAACAAAAAAGGATTAGATGCTTTAGCATCTAATCCTTTTTTGTTAAAGCTGTTATTTAATAAGATGAACTACTGTTTCAAGGTGATGAGTATGGGGAAACATATCTACACATTTAACTTTTTTTATTTTATATTTATGATTAGTAAATTCCTTTAAATCCCTAACAAGTGTTTTAGGATTACATGATACATATATTATTTCATTAGCTTCTACTTTTATAATATCTTCTAGTGCTTTAGGATGTATTCCTGGTCTGGGCGGATCAATTATAATTATATCTGCCTTTTCTTTTAATTCTTTTAACTTATCAAGAACATCTCCAGCTTTAAAAGTACAATTATCTAAATTGTTTAATTTAGCATTGTTTTTAGCAATCTCAATTGCTTCTTTAATTATTTCAATCCCGTATACTTTTTTTGCCTTTTTTGCAATGAATTGAGATATGGTGCCTGTTCCACAATATAAATCGTAAACAATTTTATCCTCAGGTTTTTGTATAAAATCAAGAACAGTATCATATAGTCGTTCAGCCCCTAAAGTATTAGGTTGGAAAAATGCAAAGGGGGTAATTTTAAAAGATAAATTCATTATATTTTCAGTATAATAATCTTTACCGTAGAGATTAATTAGTTTATCACATTTAACTGCATCAGCATAATCGTCATTGATTGTATGTAGAATGCTAACTATATTCCCTTTTAAGTTTAAATCCAGTAATTCTTGAGTAAATTTATCAAAGTTATATTTATTTTGTGAGGTAGTAATAATATTTACTAAAATTTCTCCTGTTTTTAAGCCTTTTCTAATGACTAAATTTCGCAAATAGCCTTCTTTAGAAATCACATGATATTTTTTAAAATTTAACTTTCTAAAATGATTTAAGACTCTTTGTAAAATCATTCTAAAATCACTATCTACTAAAATACATGTCTCAACAGTAACAATATCAAATCTTTTTCCTTGTGGATGCATCCCTAATTGTAAATATCCGTCTTTATTATAATCACCAAATGTAAATTCCATTTTATTTCGATATTCACATACATTTGGACTACTTTCAATGCCCAAAAAATTTATATCTTTTAAATTATTGATCTTAAATAGTTCTTTAATTTGATTTTCCTTTATATCCAATTGTTTCTCATAGCCAATTCTTTGTCTATTACAACCACCACAATTATTGTAATGTTCACAGAGCTTTTCTCCTTCTAAAGGCGAATTTTCAAGAATTTCTAATAACTTGCCTTCATAATACTTTTTTTTCTTTTTTTTAATACGCACTTTGACCTTTTGCCCTGGAAGAACATTCTTTATTTGTATTTGATGCTTATTGCAAAATGCTACTCCAGTATTTGGGTATTTAATATTATCAATTATAAGATCTAATTTTTCACCTTTTTTAATTTTGCAATCTTCACTCATATATATATGTCTCCTTTTTAGATTAAAAATCAACTCATTGTACAAAACTATTCTTGTAAAGAGTTGCATCTTTTGTATAAAACAATGTATAATATAAATAATACATCTTGGAACTTCTTCAATTAAATATCCTATGCTTATTTTAAACGCTATAATTATATCTTGTCAAATATTTTATCTAAAAAGATATACTATAATACATTTATTAAAAATACATACTGACATTCTATAAAAGTCCAAAAAATAATTTATTAACTCATACTTGGCAATTAGTAGAACTATAGCTTTAGACTCCTGATTAGCTATTTGCTTTATGAATCTAAAGAAAACTTTAATTGAGGTGATATAAAATGAGTGACTATTTAATACGGGTTATAACAACTAACAAAGAGATTCGTGCATTAGCGGTAAGATCAACTAATATAGTTGAAAAAGCAAGAAAAGCTCATAATACTAGTCCTGTAGCAACTGCTGCTTTAGGACGATCTTTAAGTGGAGCTGTTTTAATGGGTTCGATGATAAAAGCTGGTGAAGAAACTGGATTGATTATTGAAGGTGATGGTCCTTTAAAAAGAATTATTATTGAATCTAATCAAAAAGGGGAAGTAAGGGGATATGTTAGTAATCCCAATGTGGACCTAATGGTAAAAAATAATGGTAAATTAGACGTAGCAAAAGCAATAGGACAAGGCCAATTACGAGTTATCAAGAGAAAACTTTTAAAAGAACCCTATGAGAGCAGTATTCCTTTAATAAGTGGAGAAATAGGTGAAGATTTAACTTATTATTTCACACAATCTGAGCAAACACCTTCAGCTGTTGGCGTAGGAGTTTTACTTGATAAAGATAATTCAGTAACTGCAGCAGGAGGATTTATAGTACAATTATTACCAGGAGCAACAGATGAAACAATATCACAACTAGAAAGAAATATAGGCAAGATTTCAGCAATTAGTAAAATGATAGAAGATGGAAAAGTTCCTGAAGATATTTTAAAACATATACTTGAAGGTTTTGATTTTAGAATTATGGCAAGAAAAGATGTAATGTATAAATGCAAATGTGATCGTAAAAGGATTATATCACTTATTCAAGCTATGGATAAGGAAGAAATTAAAGATATAATAGAAACAGAAGGGAAAATAGAAGTTAAGTGTCATTTTTGTAATGATATTTATAAATTTAAAGAAAATGATATTAGAGAATTAATTTCTGAATAAATTAAAAAAAAGAGGGAGGAGTATAAAATGGATAAAACCAGAGTCTATTTAACGGAAGGATTGTCAACTAATAAAAAGAAAAAAAGAAAAGAAAATGAAAAGGAAAAGGAAAAAAGTCTAAAAGCAAGTTTGTTCTTGAATGTAATTACAGTATTAATGTTTATCACTAGTATAAGTATTTCTATATACTTTTATATAAATTCTGTAATTGATTTAATAACTGCAACATTGATTGCATTAGTTTCAATTAATTTTGGATTATTTATTTTTTCTCTTGCTTATATTATTAAACTTCTAGCAAAAATAAACAAAAAGATAAATTATAACTCATAATATTTTTGATTTTATTTGTTTCAAGGATAAATATTTCATTAAAATGACCGATTATTTATTAATCGGTCTTTCTTATGCTAGTAAATAGAAGTAATTTAATAAAAAGCTTAGTTTTTTTTATGTTATTATATTCTATTGCCTTAACAAGTCTTAAAAGCTTGATTTTGCATCTTGTGTATTTTTATAATTAAGGTATAATACATTAAAGTAAGATATAATATTTTAATTTTATTTGAGATCTATTTATATTTTTTATTGCTTAAAAAAGTTTCGTTTTAAATAGGATTTTGAAGCCAATTTGTTATATTACATATGTATTAATATAATTTTATAAATATTATATTACTTATATTCTATTTCTATACTAAATATTTTAACGAGGGGGAAACTTATGTCTGTTTTTAAGAAAATATGGAGTTTTGCATCCAGACACAAATTCATTTGTTTTTTAGGAGTATTATTTACAATTTTAAATGTAGTCTCATCAATGGTTCCCGGATATATCACTAGGTTGATTATTGATGATGTAATAACACAAGGTAATATTAATTTTCTACCAACTTTATTATTAGTATTAATGATTGCAACATTGTTAAGATCAACTTCAATATTTTTTGAGAGGTATTTTACTGAAAGTTTTTCTCAAAATGTTTTAATGGATTTAAAACAGGAAGTGTACGACCATTTACAGAATATGTCATTTAATTTTTTTAATAAAAATAAAACTGGGGAATTAATGTCGAGAATGACTGGAGATATGGAAGCTATTAGAAGATTAACAGCAGAAGGAACGATTATCTTCACCCAAATATTATTTTATCTATTGGTTACTGGTACTATCTTAATAAGTTTAAGTCTTAGATTAACTCTTATCACTCTTGCTACTAGTCCATTTTTAGCTTTTTTTGCTATACGATTTTCTAAAACTATAAAACCTGCAGTAAGAAAGATAAGAAAGCAGTTCTCGAGGTTAAATAGTGCGGTGCAAGAAAATATTACGGGAATAAGAATAGTAAAGGCGTTTCATCAACATGATTACGAGATGGAAAAATTTGATGAGGAAAACCATGAATATTATAATAAAAATTATAATGTAGCCAAAATATGGGGAAAATATTTCCCGATTTTAGAATTTTTAGGCGGTCTAAGTACTGTTTTTCTATTAGCTTTTGGTGGTTTAATGGTTATAAACGGAGAAATTACATTAGGTGTTTGGATTCAATTTAATAGTTATTTGTGGATGATTCTTATGCCTATGAGAATGTTAGGTAATGCAGTAGACTTAATTAATCGTAATATTGCAGCAGGAGAAAGGATTTTTAATATCCTTGAAGAAGAAGTAGAAATAAAAAATAGTAATGAAATTATCAATAAAGAAAAAATCAATGGTGATATTGAGTTTAAAAATGTTTCTTTAGCATATGATGGGCAGTATGTATTAAAAGATATAAATATAAAAGCAAAAGCAGGAACTACCGTTGCAATTATGGGCGCTACTGGTAGTGGTAAAACTTCTTTAGTGAATATGATTGGAAGATATTATGACCCAAGTGATGGTAAAGTATTAATTGATGGTATTAATATTAATAAATTAGATTTAAAGTTTTTGCGCGAAAATGTTTCAACAGTTATGCAAGATGTATTTCTTTTCTCAGAGACCATTGAAGAAAATATAAAATATGGCAGAATAGATGCAAGTGAAAAAGAAGTTAAATTATCTTCATCAATTGCTGGAGCTAAAGAATTTATTGATGAATTTGAAGATGATTATAATACTATTGTTGGCGAAAGGGGTATGGGGCTATCTGGTGGTCAAAAACAAAGGGTATCTTTAGCAAGGGCGTTATTAAAAAAAGCTCCGATACTTATACTTGATGATGCTACTTCTGCTGTTGATATGGAAACTGAACATCAAATACAAGAAGCGCTTGAGAAACAAGAGAATAAAAGTACAATTTTTTTAATAGCTCATAGAATATCTTCTGTTCGAAATGCTGATGAAATTATAATATTAAAAGATGGCGAAATAATAGAACGAGGTACACATGATGAATTGATAGAAATACAAGGTGAATATTTTAACATATATAGCGAACAATACAAAGAACTCCTTGAAGATTCATTCTTTGGAAAGAAAAAGGTGATAAGCTAATGCCAGCAAGAAATAGATATTTTGAAGATGAAAATATAGAAAATGTAGATCCACATATAATTAGACGTTTATTAACTTATTTAAAACCATATAAATTAAATGTATTTCTAGCGTTATTTTTGATGTTTATTGCTAGAGGAGCTCAATTAACAGGACCATATTTGACAATGCTTGCAATAGATCATTATATGCCTGAAAGTAATGTAAGAGGACTTTTAATAGTTGCATTTGCTTTTTTACTTTTAAACTTAGTAAGTAGTATATGTATAAAATATAGGGTATTGATTACAAATAAAACCGGTCATGGTGTTATTAAAACATTAAGAAAAGAAATTTTTACACATATTCAAAATCTATCTTTTAGTTATTTTGATTCTCTGCCAGCTGGAAAATTAATAACTAGGGTTATGAATAATGTAAATACATTAGAAAATATGCTTAAAAATGGAGCGATTGATTTAATTATAGATTTCTTTACCTTATTTATAATTTTATTTATTATGTTTAATATGCACTTTCGTTTATCAATAATTGCCCTATCTGTAACGCCAATCTTAATAAGCATTATATTTATGATGAAAAATAAAATTAGAGTACGTTGGCAAAATGTAGAGAAAAAAGGTTCTAATGTCAATGCATATATACACGAAAGTTTAACTGGTATGAAAATTACCCAATCTTTTGTTAGGGAAGAAAAAAACAGCAATATATTTCATGAATTACTAGATTCATACAAACAAAACTGGATGAAAGCTGTAATGTTGACACACTCTGTTTTTCCCACAGTTATGATTATTAATACACTAAGTGCAATTTTACTATATACTGTTGGAATTAGATATTTATCTATGGGTATTGTAACAGTAGGTACTTTGATAGCATTAAGTCAATATATATGGCGTTTTTGGGAACCTGTTATTAATTTAAGTAATTTTTATAATCAGATATTAATAGCAAATTCAGCTGCTGAAAGGGTTTTCCAGGTGATAGATACTGAGCCAGATATAAAAGATAAGAAAAATGCCATAGAATTGCCTGATATAAAAGGTAAAGTAGAATTTAAAAATGTTACATTTAGCTATGAAGAAGGAGTAAAAATTCTAAAAAATATGAGTTTTATAATTGAACCAGGAGAAACTATAGCGTTAGTTGGTGCAACAGGCGCTGGAAAAAGTACTATTATTAATCTAATGACTAGATTTTATGAAATAGATAAAGGTGAAATATTATTAGATGATATTAATATTCAAGATGTAACCATAGAAACTTTACGAAAACAAGTTGGAGTAATGATGCAAGATTCCTTTATATTCTCAGGTACAATAAGTGGTAATATTCGCTACGGTAATTTAGATGCTAGTGACGAAAAAATCATTGAAGCTGCAAAAACAGTGTACGCAGATAAGTTCATAAAAGAAATGGAAAATGGGTATGAAACTGAGTTAAACGAAAGAGGTTCTAGGCTTTCTGTCGGACAAAGGCAATTATTATCTTTTGCCAGGACTATTTTATCAGACCCTAAAATTTTAATTCTTGATGAAGCAACTTCCAGTATCGATACTCAAACTGAATTATTAGTGCAAAAAGCAACTGATGCAGTCTTAGAAGGAAGAACGTCTTTTGTAATTGCTCACAGACTTTCGACAATAAGAAATGCTGATCGTATTTTTGTAATAGACCAGGGGGAAATAATTGAAACAGGAAGTCATCATGAATTGTTAAATAAAAAAGGTGCTTATTATAAGCTTTATAAAGCTCAATATTCTAGAGTAGTATAAATAATAATTTATATGTAATAGAAGCAGCTAATTAACTGCTTCTATTTATTTATTTAATAACTCTAGGATATACTAATTTTGCAGATAGTTTTACGTAAATTAGAATAAAGTTTTATAATTAAAAAAATAATTAGGAATTATCTAAGAGAAACATTTGATATAATAAAATTCATTCTGCTTCAATTCAGAAAAAAATATATTGAAATTATAATAAAATATGTATTAAATCAATTAAAATAATGATTTAAAATAATGAATAAAAAGATTTGCTTTTTCTCAAATTTATTGATATTATAAAATAAAAGATGTATATAATAATAGACTAGTTTAGAATAGCTTAGAATAAGAGATAGGATTTTCTTTAGTAGAGCATAGAGATATACTTATATGAAACTAAACCTACTTAAGAAAAGTAGGTTTTTATTTTTGGAAAAATATTCTTTTTCTGAATATCTAAACTAAATACATTATATTATTTTAAATAAAAAAATGGAGGGATAGATATGACAAATGAGGTAAAATTACATGAAGGATTTTTTGGTGAGTTTGGAGGTAGATTTGTTCCTGAGGAAATTATTCCAGCTTTAGATGAACTAAAAAGTGCATACGAAAAATATAAAAATGATAATGATTTTAAAGCGGAATTAATGTATTATCTGAAAAATTTCGTTGGAAGAGAAAATCCTCTTTATTTCGCAGAAAATCTAAGTAGAAAATTAAATGGAGCAAAAATTTATTTAAAAAGAGAAGATTTAAATCATACTGGCGCTCATAAAATAAATAACTGCATAGGGCAAGCATTATTAGCCAAAAGAATGGGAAAGAAAAGGATTATAGCTGAAACAGGGGCTGGACAACATGGTGTTGCTACTGCTACAGCCTGTGCCTTATTAGATATGGAATGTATAATTTATATGGGCGAAGTGGATACTCAAAGACAGCATTTAAATGTGTTTAGAATGGAATTATTAGGTGCAACAGTAAAAGCAGTAACAACAGGAACTAGAACATTAAAGGATGCTGTTGATGAGGCTTTAAACGATTTAATAATCAATCATGAAAATACCTTTTATATGTTAGGTTCAGCAGTAGGCCCTGATCCTTATCCGACTATTGTGCGAGATTTCCAATCTGTAATTGGTAAAGAGGCTAAGAAACAAATATTAGAAAATGAAGGCAGGTTAGCAGATTATCTTATAGCAAGTGTTGGTGGAGGTAGTAATGCAATAGGCTTATTTCATCCATTTCTAAATGATGAGTCTGTAAATATAATCGGTGTAGAACCAGGAGGTAAAGGTAATTCACTTGGCGATAACGCCGCACCATTATCCTACGGGAAACCCGGAATAATACATGGATTCAAATGTTATATGCTATCAGATGATGAAGGAGAAATTTCAGGTACTCATTCTATAGCTGCAGGATTAGATTATCCTGGTGTAGGACCTGAACATAGTTTCCTTAAAGCAAGTGGTAGAGCAGAATATGTTACGGTAGATGATAAAGAAGCATTAGATGCTTTTCATTTATTATCAGAAATTGAAGGTATAATTCCAGCATTAGAAAGTGCACATGCTATTGCACATGCTGTTAAGCTTGCTCCTACATTAGATAAAGATAAGTTAATTATTGTAAATCTCTCTGGTAGAGGAGATAAAGATGTTGCTCAGATTTCTGAACTAGATTAAATAATTATTAAAAAATAATTATTAAAAACTGTCTTAATTTTATTGAGGCAGTTTTTAATTTATAAGAAATTATTAAATATCTTAAAAGAAAATTTTCTATAACACTATTCTAGTAATTTGATTAATAACTAATGAATATTAAGTTAATTAGAATAATAAATATATTAATGCAAGCTCATATGTATGAACAAAATTTCTTTTTTTTGTTTATTTTTTTATATATGAAGGTATTTTAAAAAGAATAGAGAAGATTATAATATAAAAAAGAATGGGGGAATATAATGAGATTAGGTATATTTTTTAGTAGTTATTTTTGGGGAGTTCTATTAATTTTATTAGGTGTATCAGCTGTTCTAAAATCATTTAATATAAACATACCATTATTTAGAACTTTTATTGCATTAGTATTTATTTATATTGGTTTTGCTTTACTTTTTGGCCAAAGCATCTTAGTAGATATCGATGAAAACTTAACTATATTTAGCGAAAGTAATTATTCTTTGAGTGTTCCAGAAGATAGAGAAATCAATGTTCTATTCGGAAGTAGTATTATTGATTTGACTAATTTGGAAATAGAAGATGATGAAATTAATATTGAAGTAAATAATATTTTCGCTTCTACAGAAATACAATTATCCAGGAATTTACCACTTAGAATAAATGCATCTTCAGTCTTTGGAAGTGCTTCTTTCCCAGATGGTAGTAAAATTTCTTTTGGAGAGCATAAATATAATTCTGTAGATGATGATATTGAACATATTTATTTAGATATAAACACAGTATTTGCTTCAGTTGACGTTGTATTTATTGATTAAACCTAATGAATATGACATTAGTATAAGATTTTTTGGAGAAAAAATGAATATATTAATATAATAAAAACCTCCTTATAAAGAAATTATTTTATAAGGAGGTTTTTTTAAATGACAAAATTACATAAGACAAAATATAATAATTTCATACCAATAAAGCAACATATATTCCTAAAGAAAGTAAGTATGGTAGAATTGGACTTATAGATTTAATAGAGAAAATAAAAATGCAATTGGAAGAAAATAAAGAACAATTAAATTGATCAGCTAATAAAATGGAACAATATATAGTCAATTTTTAATTGCTTTACAATTAGCTTTAAATCGTTCTTGTCAATTACTTGTGAATACAATTAAAGAAATTAAAATACTAATAACGTAGTTTAATTTAATTAGGTCATTAATTAATTTATATTTTGTGGAATGTTTATATTATTAAATATTATAATACTGCTTATAATAATGAACATGCTTGACAATATTTTGACAAAAAGCTAAATAACTTATATAATTTAATAATATAAATACTAGTTAATAAAAGAAGTAATAATGGAGGCCTATAATGAAGTATAAAGAAGACTTAAAGATTAATCTTGTTTGGTTTATTTCATGTATAATTGTTTTGATATATCTAATATTTTCTATGACATCTCTAGTATTACCATTATTAAGGACTGGATATCATGACGGTCCAGGTATGATGCAAACAGGAAGAGTGTTGACTGGTATAGCATTATTATTTGTGGTACCGTCCATAGCTTTAGCATCATGTATTTATTTAAAATATTATTATCAAAGGGCAAGTAAAAAAAATATTTTGATTAACAAGTTAGTCTATGTTAATGGAATTCAGATATTATTTATACCAATTTATATAGTAATTAATAACATAATTAGGCGAAGACATATGCTATCATTAGATTGGATCATCATATCGATTGGAATAGTAGTAGCGTCTATATTAATCTATATTTCAAAAATTATACCAACACAAGAGGATATGTAAAACAATATAGAAGAAATCAATTATGATTTAGATATTAATATAATAATATTAGTAGATAGAAATAAAAAACACTTAATAGAATAGAAAATATTTAAGGATTTTCATAAGTTAGTTTAAATTTTTATTAATTTAATAAGATGTGTCAATACAATATAAGATTGAAGAAATTAAACCTTGCTTATTTTTTTAAATTACAAAACTTCGCAAAATGTATATTTTGCGAAGTTTTGTTGTTATTTCTTAAATTATAGAAGTTTTAGGAAGAATCATTGGAAATTATACATATATTTATTATATTTTAAAAAAACTCACAAATATCTCATATCAAGAGTTTACTAGAGATTTTGAGACAAAAAAAGAAGAATATATAGAATCAAAAAACTAATTAGTTTTTTGATTCTATATATTCTTTATAGCGCCTATGTACTGTTGCTTTAGAAACTTTATAGCCAAGTCCTCTAAGTGTTGCGGAAATATCTCTAAACGTTAACCCTTTGTTTCTTAATCTAACTATTTCATGGATAGGTATATCTTTACGATTTCTACCACCCTGATCTCGATTCTTTATATTTTTAATTGGATCATATTTTCCTTCATGGATACTCTTTTTCATGCCTCTACTAATTTTTTTATTAGTAAGCCTTTGTTGATATTTTTCTATAATACTTAGTATTTCTAGAATCATCTTTTCCAAATCATTTAAAGCTATAAAACCATTGTCTTCTAAAGTGATTATATTTCCGCCTAGTTTTTGTATCTGGTGAATCATTGCCATTTTCGCATTGCCTCGTCCTAAACGAGTGCTGTCTTGTATGATTAAAGCTTCTATTTTATTATCCTTAAATAATTCAAGGATAGAAAGGATGCCCTCTCGATCCTCATCAAATCCACTATGTTTTTCTTCTATTTTATCTATTACAGAATATTCGCACTTTTTACAGTATTGTTTTAACTCTATCATCTGTCTTTCTAAACTACTTTCTTGTTCACTTTTAATTGTACTTACCCTAGCATATATAGCCACTTTCATTTACATCAATCCTTTTGTTTTTTTATATTTATTTATTTTTGTATATAGATTGATCATTTTTTAAATTTACCTATTTTAATTATCTTAAATTAACTAGGAATTTTAATTATTTGTCCAGGTTGCAGAATTACTCCATCTAAATTATTGAATGATTTAATTTGACTAATTATTCTTCTTGTATCTTGATTGTTAGTATTGTAATTATTTGCAATAGACCATAGTGTATCGCCTTCTTGAACAGTAACTTCTTCATATTGTATTAATTCGCTACTTTGAGAGTTTACTGCGAAAAAGATAGAAGTACTTAAGATTAATAAAATTAGAAGTATTTTTAAACAAAGACCTCTAATACTTTTTTTTCTTCCTGCTTTCACATAGCTGTTTTTTACATTAGCACTGTACATATGTAATGACCTCCTTTATATTTTTAAACATTTGTTCTTCTTTAATTATATTATAGCAAAACACATGTTTATTTGTCAAGAAAAAAATTCATTTTTTTGAACGATTGTTTGCTATTTGCTTATTTTTATGATATAATTGTTGCAAATATCACATTAAAGCTTGTATAATTAAATTATATTAACAATCTTTAAAAATATACCTATATTAAGGAGGAAAGTATATGAAAGAGTTAACAAAAAGACAAGAATCTATATTATCTTATATTCAAGAAGAAATACAAAAAAAAGGGTATCCCCCTTCTGTTAGAGAGATTGGTGAAGCTGTAGGTCTAAAATCACCGGCATCTGTTCATAGTCAGTTAAAAAGTTTAGAAAAAATGAATTACATACGTCGAGATCCTTCAAAACCAAGAGCTATAGAGGTCTTATATAATACAGATGGTATTGAGACTGTAAAGAAAGAAATGATTCAGATTCCGCTAGTAGGTAAGGTTACAGCTGGTGAGCCTATACTAGCAGATGAAAATATCGAAGATTTTTTTCCAGTACCAGTAGAGTATTTAAGTAGTTCTGCTAAAGAATTATTTATGTTGGAAGTAAAAGGCGAAAGTATGATTGAAATAGGTATTCATGATGGAGATTTAATAATTGCACAGAAACAAAATTATGCCAACAATAAAGATGTTATTATTGCATTAACCGAAGAGGGAGCTACTGTTAAAAGATTTTTTAAAGAAAAAGATTACATACGACTTCAACCTGAAAATAAAACAATGGAAGCTATTATCGTTCCAGATGTCTATATATTAGGTAAGGTTATTGGCTTGTATCGTAAGTTTATTATTTAGCTGGGTCTCTTCTATTAAATTAAATTTAGTTTATATACATACTATTTATTGATAATAAAATTTACTAATAATGAAATATCTTAATATGCCAATTAAATTACTTTATATACTTTACTTTGTATAATTAAATTTATACTTATTATGATTAATCAATATTTATAATAAAAGCTGCTAAGAAATTATAAGTTTCTTAG
This sequence comes from Halanaerobiaceae bacterium ANBcell28, assembly GCA_037623315.1. Lineage (GTDB taxonomy): Bacteria > Bacillota > Halanaerobiia > Halanaerobiales > DTU029 > JBBJJH01. The sequence goes on along the minus strand of JBBJJH010000007.1, from coordinate 97,091 downwards.
CAGCTTTATTGGTATATTAAATTTTTTGATATATAATGTTTTTTATGGACCTATTGTTTAAAACCATTATTTAACTTACGCAATGACGGTTTTAGTGGCACTAACCTCCTGGATTCGTTTTAGGGCCTTTAGGGCATCCTTTAGGGCTAAGTTTCAGTGGGAGACAACATTAATGTTCTTGTAGGGTTTTATTTAAATTGGGAGTGCCCCGGGGTGCAAAAAACTCCCGTGGGGCCTGTTCTTTAGGTCATCCTTTAGGAAAACTAAGGACTCACTTTATAAGGGTTTAAAACTTAAATTTCTTTTATCAAAAACTGCTATTTCTTTGTAACCAATATTTTTTAATAATCTAGCACTTTTTTCAATATTCTCTCCTACTCTATTAGGCCTGTGTGCATCTGATGATAATGTAAAGGGTATTTTAATTTGATAGGCTTTTTGAATAATTTCTTTTGATGGATAAATTTCTTTTATTGTTTTATTAAGTCCGTTTGTGTTTAATTCTAGAACTAAATTATTATTTTTAATCTTTTTCAAAATTTTATTAATTATATTATCTATTTTCTGTTTATTCTTGACTTTAAAAGCAAATATCTTTATTAAATCAAAATGAGCTATTATATTAAATAAATTTGATTCTATTGCCATCAATAATAATTCATAATATCTTTCAAAACATTCATCAATATTTTTTTTTTGATATTCAGAAATAAATTCTGGATTATCAAATCCCCATCCATCAATAAAATGAACAGATCCAATAGTGTAATCGAGATTAAGATTTTTTGATTTTTTCTTGATTAGTTCTTCTCTGCCTGGTATATAATCAAATTCTATAGCTTTAAGTACTTTTATCGGACTATTTTTAGATATCTCATCAATTAAATTCCATGAAATATCATCTATAAATTCATCATGATCTGAAAATCCAATTTCTTTAATATCTTTATCTAAAGCTGTATTTATATATTCCTTTAGTAAAATTTCATTATAGTTATTTTTAATATATTGCTCACCATGACTATATGGATGAGTATGATAATCAACTAAATACATATACGCTCTCTCCTTTATTTTTATGATATAAAAATATAGTATTATACTTACTTAATAGATTAAAAAGAATAATTTTAACTTATTATTATTTTAAAGTAAACTTGTATAAAATGCCAATCTATTAGCTTTTAAGCAATATTATTATAACATTTATTTCTGTATTTTAAAACTCTTATTTAAAATACTTTGTTCAAATAAGAAAGTATTTTGAATATTGAGCAAATAATATCAGACTATTATAACATCAATGATTCTTTTATTTATTTATTTTATTCATGTCTAGTAATAAAAGATATATAATCGAGTAAAATAAATTGATTTTAATTAAGATACTATGGATATAAGTGTATATACTAATAATAGAGACTAATAATATATACTAATCTGACTTGTATATTAAACGTATAATTTTATTCTAAACAAGTACAATATACTTGCATTTATTGCAAAATTTATATATAATTATTTAATAAACCATAGTTAATAAAAGGAGTGGAAATATATGTATAAAGTATTAGTAAGTGATTTCATATCAGATGCAGGAATTGAAATTCTTGAAAAAGATACAGAAGTCACCTTCAATCATAATTTGTCTAGAAAAGAATTTTTAGATATAATAGGAGATTATGATGGTATTATTGTAAGAAGTTTTACACAATTAGATAAAGAAGCCCTTGAGAAAGCTACAAACTTGAAAGTAATTGGAAGGGCTGGTACTGGTTATGATAATATTGATTTAGAAGAAGCTAGTAAAAAAGGTATCATTGTATTTAATACACCGACAGGAAATACTATTTCTGCAGCAGAACATACTTTAGCAATGATATTATCCTTATCTCGTAATGTTCCCCAGGCTAATAATTCTTTACATAAAGGCTTATGGGATAGAAAAAAGTATAAGGGTGTGGAATTAAGAAACAAAACTCTAGGTATTATAGGATTGGGAAGGATTGGAAGCTATGTTGCTAGATTTGCACAAGGCTTTGGAATGAATGTTATTGCCAATGATCCATATTTACCACCTGAAAAAGCTGAAAACTTAAATGTTCCTCTTTTAGATTTTGAGGAAGTATTAAAGAAATCTGATTATATAACTCTGCATACTCCTCTTACTGATGAAACTTATCATATATTAGGTGAGAAAGAATTTGATATTATGAAAGAAAGTGCTAGAGTTATTAATGTAGCTAGAGGAAAAAATGTTGATACCTATGCTCTTGCTAAAGCAATAGAAGATGGAAAAATTGCAGGTGCAGCATTAGATGTACATGAAGAAGAACCATTAGCTGAAGATCATCCGTTATTAGCACATGAAGATCAAGCTATTGTAACTTGTCATTTAGGAGGTACAACCACAGAAGCTATGGATAATGTGTCCATTACAGCTGCTGAAGAAGTTGTGGCTGTATTAAATAAAAACCATATGCCAGATTCTGCTTTAAATGTATTCTCTGTTGATGCTCAAAACTTAAAGAAAGCCAAACCATATCTTAATTTAATAAATAAGCTTGGTAATTTCTTAGCACAATGGAAAGGACATGAACGTATAAAGAAAGTTGAAGTGGAATATGGTGGAGATATGAGTGATTTAAATATTAAACCATTTACTACTAGTTTAATTAAAGATATATTAGATCCTATACTTGATCATAGAGTTAATCTTGTAAATGCTTTTCTAATAGCTAAAGAAAGAGGAATTAGTATAAAAGAAAGTCATATCGAACAACCAGAAGGACTTAATAATTTTATAAGAATTAATGTGAGTACTGATAAAGGTGATTATAGTATTGCTGGTACTTCCCTTCCATTTGGAAATAGAGTTATAGAAATAAACGATTATCGTTTAGATTTAAATTTAGATGGTAAATTTTTGATTGCTTCTTATAAAGATCAACCTGGTGTTATTGGGAAAGTTGGATCAATTTTAGGCGGTAATGGAATAAATATAGCAAATATGCAAGTTGGCCGTAAAGAAGATATAGGCGAAGCTATAATGATTGTACAAACAGATTCAAAACCCTCAAATAATATAATGAAAAATATTGAAGAAGAGTTACATTTCTTTAATATAGATTATATAAGCATATCATAGAAGAAATATAAATATTAATCTTATAAATTAAAAAGGATCACTTACTTGTATTTACTATACGATATGTGTATACGGATTTCATCAACATATAAGGACATTTTATCTAATTAGCTATTGCAAAATAGATAAAATGTCCTTATTCATATTTCATTATCTATATTTCATTATCTATATTTCATTATCTATATTTCATTATCTATATTTCATTATC